>JASJGS010000076.1:0-23855 GCA_033791445.1 Bacteroidales bacterium
ATTGGATCCCTAAGAATCCAAAACTCATATTCCAGATTTGCCAGAAACTTAACCTGGGTTTTGTTTTCATTGTAAAAAGGAGTTAGTTAAAAAGTGTTACCGGATGAAATTCTCTATTCAAATATAGCCATTATTATCCACTTGGAAAACTTCTTATCTCCTATAATACAGGTATATCTGGCGTTTCCTAAATTCTATTAACTGAAGAAGTTGATTCAAACGTTTGCGACAGAATTATTAAGAATGATTTTTTATAATTATTTTCTAAGATGGATATAATATTTGGCATTTTTCACCCTGGAAATGGATGAAAAAGAAATTTTTAATGCCTTAAAATTTTTATATTTTCGACCTGTTTCCCATCTGAAACCGACAAAATATATAATCCGGGAGGTATGTTTAAATCTTTAAGATCTATAGAGCTATTTGAAGTCTGCACTGAATAAACCAGCTGGCCCCTTATATCAAAAATGCGTATTGAAAGACCAAAATTCGGTTTCTGACTCATTTTAATACGAATATTCTCAGAAAATGGGTTAGGAAAGACATGAATACCACTCTCGCCCTCCATTTCATTTGCTGAAACGGAATAATCAATGAAATTAGCAATCTTATAATCGTTCTCAAATCCTGAAGTATCTTTATTCCATAACAACCAGGTCTCTATAATTAAGTCATTGTGTTCATTGTATTCAAAGAGATATTGCCTGTTTTGCTCCCATTGATTCGAAGACGAGTTCCAGATGGAATATATAATTTCTGTGTTATTTTCAGGGTTTTCATAACCATAGATATATCTTACCGTATTTTGCCAAACCGATGCTTTCCATGATTGATATAGCTTTTCAACTAGCTTATCATTCAAATTATATGAATATGCAATTATAGTACTTGAATCCCACTGCATGATTGTATTACTCCATGTCTCTCCCAATTCGCTTGATAATAATCCATCTCCCTCATAGGTAAAACTTAACCTGTGATTATTTTCCCAGCTGCTTGTATTAAGAATCCAGTTTTGTCTGATCTGTTCCACTTTCCTTCCAACCTGGTAGATATAAGTAAACTGGTAATTGTTGATCCATTTTGAGCTATCTGTATTCCAGTCTTGCCTTAAATAAAGCGTCCAATTACCCTCATTATCAAAGTCATATATATATTTAATGGTTTCTTCCCATTTTTCTTCCCCGGCATTCCAGCTTTTCTTAATATAATAATCCAGAACAAGGTCTGGACTATAGGAGTAAGAGGTTCTTGAGTAATTTATCCAGGATTGAGAATTAGCTTCCCATATCAATACCGTTTCTTCTGAAAGTCTATTTTCCGCAGTATAGGTCCGAACTTTTTTTTGCTGTTCTATCCATGTTTCTGAGGCAGGATTCCAGGCTCTGATAAATTCTAACTCAAGGAGCTTATTATCATTATAAAATTTAACACTGCTTAATAACTTCTCCCATTCCATCAAAGTGGTATTCCAGTCAAAATGGTATATTGAATCAAGTTGACCGAGGCTTTGACTTGATTTTAGGTTTTGGTTCTCCGAAAATGGATTCAATATAGTATCTGTTTCCTGGTATGGCTTCAGATGAAACTCAATCTGGCTATGCACAGGCAGGAATAAAAAAACAAGTAGTAGCTGTACAACTAAAAACTTCACAAATTGTTTTATGGCCTGCATTCTTGAATTTACGATGCTAATACAAATAATGTTACTCAAAATATTGTTTTATAGGAATATGGCTAAAGGTGAATTGTGTATCCCCTCAGTTCTTTAGCCAGTAACTTTCCGTTTCCAGAACATTGATCGACCAGTTTCCAGAAATCTTTACCGTGATTCTTATGAACTGTATGTACAAGCTCATGAATCAGGATATAGTCGAGCAGATGCTGGGGCAGCCTCATAACATGTATATTGATATTAATATTGTTGACCGAGGAACAACTTCCCCATACAGTTTTTTGATTTTTTAAGAAAAGGCGGTTAAATCTAAATCCAAGTTTATCTGCAAGTGCCTTTATTCTGCCTGGAAGGTACTCTTTTGCTTCAACCCGAAGAGTCTCGATAACACCATATTTGATGGCTTCCTGTACTTTTTGGCTAGAAATATCTATGTTAAGGGGGTAGCTTATTTTAACGCTAGTACTATTTATGTGGATATTAATGTTTTCTCGATCTTCTTTGGAAATATGCAGATCATGCCACCGTGTCCGGAATTCAGTATTTTCATCAAATATCAATTTTTTATCATGAATAGAATTACTTCTATTTATTTGTTTGATGATCCAGGCTTTTTTCCTTCGGGCAAAATTTATCGCCGTTTGATAGGGAACCCAGATAGGGAGAACAAGTTCAATATCAGATGCAGATTTTACACGAATGGTTAACCTTTTGGTCTTATGGCTTTTCCTTATAGTTAATTCACCAATATCTTCAATGCTATATTTTTTTATTCCAGTCAACTTTATTCTTGATTCATAGAATTATTTTATTTGCCAAAGATAAGGGTTTAATGTAGTTTTAGTTATGTTTTGTAAGGCTCAATTTGGAAGCTTAAATTGTTTTGAGTTTTTAGAGAAAGTATTACATTTACATTTTTACCCCTCTTTATTGTTCCCCAACGGGTAAATTGGCGATCTTTATACCCAACTAAAAGCCGATTTACGATGCCATTCATACCTGGATTAGTGATTTTATGTGCTTTTAGTTCTGGAAAGTAAAGTTTTAGAACAGGGGCAAGGTTGATCGGATAGTTGGAAAATACTTAGTTTTTTCCTTAGTGATGATCAATAAAGCCTCATTTTTTCTATAAAAGTCTCTAATAATGAAAAAGATCATATAAAATTAATGTTTTAGAGTTATTGAAATACTTATCTTTATGGTCCAAATTTTTAATGCAATGAAAGTGAAAAAAATTATCATAATTGGAAGTCTATTTTTTATAATAAGCGGATCCTTTGTTTTGAATGGCCAGGAAAGAAAAGTTTGGTCTATTGAGGACTGTGTGTTATATGCCCATGAGCATAACATTCAAGTAAAGCAGTCACAGCTGAACACCACTTTTAACGATAATGTTTTGAAGCAGTCAAAAATTAATATGGCACCCAATCTTAATTTTAGTTCCAATCATAATTATTCGAGTGGAAGGGCACTTGATCAGTCAACTTACAGGTATACAAACCAGGACCAAAACTCTGAGAACTTTAATGTTAGCTCTAATGTGACCCTTTTCAATGGCCTTCAGATGTTGAACACTGTTAAGCAAAACAAGTATACCCTGATGGCTAGTCATGAGGATGTTGAAAGACTGAAGAATGATATTTCTGTGAATATTGCTCTGGCTTATCTTCAGATTCTTCTAAATAAGGAACTTCTTGAAGTAGCTTCAAATCAGTTGGGCGTTTCTGCTTTGCAAGTTAATAGAACGCAGCAACTTGTTGATGCTGGAAGCGTCCCGGAAGGGAACCTTTTCGAAATATCTGCCCAGGTCGCCCGTGAGGAAATGCAGGTGGTTGGAGCTCAAAATTCATTAGACATCTCTTATCTTACTTTGACTCAAATGTTAGATCTGGATTCTGTAGGTGGATTTGAAATTGAAGTACCAGAATTGAATAGGTTGATAGATGAGGATTATGTTATTTCTCCTGCTGATGTGATTTATACTGTGGCACTTAGCTATAGGCCAGAGATTAGAGGGGCTGAATATCGGTTGAAGAGTTCTGAATATGCATTAAAGATCGCGAAAGGGGGTAGGTCCCCAAGGCTTTCTCTGGGAGGTAATTATGGAACATTGTATTCTGATGTCAGGAGAAAAATCGGAATAGATTCGGATGGCAACATTACAGAAGATGATTATCCTTATGGAGAACAGCTACAGGATAACCAGAATTGGGGAGTTGGTATTGGTCTTTCAATCCCTGTTTTTAATGGTTGGATGGTAAATACCAATGTGAATAATTCCAAGTTAAATATTGAGAATTATCAGTATGAATTGAAAAACACCCGACTCGTGTTATATAAAGAAATTCAACAGGCTTATGCAGATGCCATTGCCTCTTTGAAAAAATACCGGGCAAGTGAAAAAGCAGTCACTTCTATGATTGAATCATTCAGGTATACTGAACAAAAATATAATGTTGGCCTGGTAAATTCTGTAGATTATAATACAACAAAGAATCAACTAACTCAGGCACAGTCAGAATTATTGCAGGCAAAGTATGAGTATATATTTATGATAAATGTTTTAGAGTTTTATAGAGGAAATCCAGTAGTTTTGTAATTTAATAATCTTTAGAAAAGAAATGAAAACAAATAAAATCTTAAGAGTTGTAGCTGTTGTTGCTGTTATTCTAATTATTCTGGCAGCTGTTGGAAAGAGAAAAGGCTGGTTTGGCAAAGCTGAATCGATCCAGGTTGTTGTGGAAAATGGGAAATACAGAACAATAGTGGAAACCATTAATGGAAACGGTAAAATCCATCCTGAAACAGAGGTTAAGATTACTCCAGACGTATCTGGTGAGGTTGTGGAACTCTATGTTAGAGAAGGTCAAGATGTGGTAGCCGGTACCTTGCTGGCAAAAATACAGCCCGATATTTATGTTTCATCGAAAAACCGGGCACTGGCAGCATTAAATTCATCAAAAGCAAGGTTAAACCAGAATAAAGCAAGTTATGCTCAGGCAGAACTTTCTTATAATCGGAGTAAACAACTTTGGTCGCAAAAAACAATATCCGAGGCTGAATTTGAACAGGCTGAAGCCACCTATTTGATGGCTGCAGCTGATGTTGAAGCTGCTCGTGCATCAGTAAATAGTTCGGAAGCAACTCTAAAGGAGGCAGATGAAAATCTGGTAAAAACTACCTTATATGCTCCTATTGATGGGACTATATACGGTCTTTCGATAGAACAAGGCGAGCGGGTTGTTGGAACCGCATTAATGTCAGGTACCGAAATGATGCGGATTGCTGATTTGAACAGGATGGAAGTTGTTGTGGAGATTAATGAAAATGATATTGTTCGGGTAAGTATGGAAGATACTGCAATTGTTGAGGTAGATGCTTACATGGATCATGATTTTAAAGGAATTGTTACAGAAATTGCTAATTCTGCAACAACTACTGGTGTTTCAGTTGACCAAGTTACAAGCTTCAATGTAAAAATATTATTACTCAGTGACTCTTACAATCATCTTGTAAATGCTTCTAATCCATTTCCCTTTAGGCCCGGAATGTCGGCCACTGTTGATATCCAGACCGAGGTGAAGCAGAATGTACTCTCTATACCTATTCAGGCAGTGTCAACAAGAACAGATACTTTAGGAGTTTTGGGGTCAGAAGATGGGGAAGTATCTACTGATGAGGAAGCTGAAGCTAAGGTAGTGGTTTTTGTCGTGACTGAGGATGAAACAATGTCGCTGAAAATAGAAGTGGAAACTGGGATACAGGATAATAACTATATTGAAATTGTAACAGGTATAAGTGAGGAAGATAAAGTTATTATCGCACCCTACAGTGCCATTTCGAAAAAACTGGGAGACAGCACTGTTGTTGAGGTAGTAACTAAAGAAGAACTGTTTAAGCCTAAAAAGTAGTAATTATCGAGAAGTGGAGTAGTTAATATAGGTATGGCTTTATTATTACATATTGAAACGGCTACTCCAACCTGCTCTGTTTCTATCTCAAAAAACTCAACTCTTCTCGGCATACGCGAAAGTTATGTCGATAAATCACATGCTGAATTACTTAGCGTATTTATCCACGAATTACTTGAAGAGGTTGGTGTAAAGCCTGAAAATCTGGATGCTATTAATGTTATCAAGGGACCAGGTTCATATACCGGATTAAGAATTGGTGTTTCAACAGCCAAAGGACTGGCTTATGGATTGAATATACCACTAATTTCAGTAAATACTCTGGAAGCTATGGCCTGGGGAATGCTTCACTCCTCAAAAATTAGAGAAGGTCAATCTGACAAGGAATTTTTGCTTTGTCCAATGATTGATGCACGCAGAATGGAAGTTTACACTGCACTTTTCGACCAGAAAATGAGCATAATCAGAGATACCTCTGCAGAAATAATAGATAATGAGTCATTTTTGAAATATTTAGAACAAGGGAAAATTTTCTTTTTTGGAGATGGGTCATCCAAATGTAAAGATATAATACACCACAATAATGCAGTATTTATTGAAGGATTCCATAATTCATCCGAATATATGCTTACTCCCGGTTATGAATCGTATAAAAAGAAGGTTTTTGAGGATGTTGCTTATTTTGAACCTTTTTATCTAAAAGATTTTATTCCTACAGTACCTAAAAATAAGGTCATTGGCTCCTAACACTACGAAGATTACCCTTTTTCCCACTCAATTTTGTAAGCTTATTTGGAGATTTCAATTAACTTTAACTAAGAAATCAAAAGATATAGACTGATTTGAGATCCATATTCAATATAATTTTGCCTATCCTGTTTAGCATTTCATTTTTTAATTGCTTTTCACAGGAAATGGCTAATGATAAGCCTGAGTATCTGGGTGAAAATCTAAAATATTTAATCTCATTTGGTTTTATAAATGGGGGTGTGGCTAGTGTTACATTTGATACGGATAGTATTACTAAGATGTATCATATAAATATGACCGGTAGGACCATTGGAGTGGCAAATGCATTGTATAAGATTCTGGATATTTATGATTGTTACATGGACCCTGAGACACTACTTCCTGTAAAAGCTATTCGGAATGTAAGAGAGGGTAGTTATCGTGAATATAATGAGGTGATTTTTGATCATCACTCCTGGCCAGATTCAGCTATTGCCATCAGCCAGAAATCAGGATTACAAATTTTACCTAATGATATTTTAGACATCCTTTCTGGTTTTTACTACCTGCGGAAAGATTATATAGCCAAGGGCCTGGATGTAGGCGAAATGGTTGAGATGAACACTTACTTTACTGATGAATTATGGAAGTTCAGAGTTAGGTATATGGGAAAAGAAACCATTCGTACAAAATTTGGAAAAATGGATTGCTTGAAGTTTAATCCTGTTACCGAAGTAGGCAGGGCCTTTAAGACGGAGGATGATATGACCATATGGATTTCTGATGATAGAAACTTAATCCCGATTAGGATTAGGGTCGCCTTACGAGTAGGCAACTTTAAAATAAACCTTGAAAGTTATTCGGGGCTGAATTATGAGTTTTCAAGCATGCGCCAGAAAAAATAAATCTTCGTATGCAATTTTGTGCTTTAATTAGTAAGTTTTAAGTTATTTTTGTACCATTGATGATAGTAACCAATTAATTATTAAGAATGGGATCTACAGGGGATTTTAAAAATGGTTTGTGTATTGAATTCAGCAATGATTTGTACACAATTACACAGTTTCAACATGTAAAACCAGGCAAAGGACCTGCTTTTGTGCGGACAAAACTAAAAAACTTAAGAACGGGAAAGGTTATTGACAATACTTTTACATCGGGTCATAAGATTATTACTGCTCGCATAGAGAGAAGGCCTTACCAGTTCCTCTATAAAGATGATATGGGATATAACTTTATGCACACTGGAACTTTTGAGCAAATGTTTTTGCCTGAAGATCTAATTCCTTCATCTGACTTGATGAAAGAAGGTCAGGAAGTAGAAATTGTTTATCATGCTGAAACTGAGACTGCTCTTTCCTGTGATCTTCCACCATTTGTTGAGCTTGAGATTACCTATACTGAGCCCGGATTTAAGGGTGATACCAGTTCTACCAGTGCATTAAAGCCAGCAGAGCTAGAAACAGGTGCCAAGGTCAATGTCCCATTATTTATTAATACCGGGGATAAAATTAAAGTCGATACAAGAGACCATTCTTATTCTGAACGAGTCAAAGCATGATCGTTTTCTTGTTACTTAATCTACTGAATGACAGAATCAGCATCCATAAAACGCCTTAGGCTTTCAAGATTTAAGCTCGATACCTTATTAAATATTACAAAGGCAATTAATGAGAATTTGCCGGCCGAGGAACTTCTTAGAAGGGCCGAGGATGTTCTGATGAAAGACCTGAGTATTGGGAAGATCATCATTATTATGTATGATGAAAAATGGGAATGCATTCTTGAAGCTGGCTGTCCTCCAGGTTGCAGCAAAGGAATTTCAGTGGAAGAAACCCTCCTCCCCATAAAGGAAATTACCTATATCAGTAGCTCAGAGGATAAAAGTTTAGAGGAGTTTGATGTAATTCTTCCCATTTATAATAATAATTCACCTCTGGCTTTTGTTTTGATTGGAGATATTGATGAGGAAGAAAAAGGAGTTAGCCCTATAATTAAGCATATCCATTTTATTCAAACTCTTTCGAACATTGTTATTGTTGCTATAGAGAATATCAGGCTCTTTGATAAAAGCCTACGGCAGGAGGCTGTTAAGAAGGAGCTTGAGCTTGCCTCTAAAATGCAATCATTGTTAATTCCAAGTAACGAGAAGTTGCCAAATAATGAAAAGATATTTATTACGGGTTTCTACCATCCACATCATGAGGTTGGTGGCGATTACTATGATTGTATTCAACTGGATGAACAGGAATATGGTTTTTGTATTGCCGACGTTTCAGGGAAAGGGATCTCAGCGGCTTTACTAATGGCAAATTTCCAGGCTACTTTAAGGGCACTTTTTACCTCAGAAATATCGTTGGTAGATCTGGTTAGAAAACTCAATAAAAGTGTATTGGAGAGTGCTCATGGTGAGAAGTTTATCACTTTGTTTCTTGCCAAATATAATGTTGAAACTAGAATTCTGAGTTATGTAAATGCAGCTCATAATGCTCCATTGTTGTACGAGATAAACTCGAAAAAACTGATAAAATTGCAGAGTAACTGTCTGGGTATTGGCATGTTGGATGATATCCCGATAATTGAAATCGTCAGTCAGAATATTCCAGTGGAATCGAAAATCATATGTTATACCGATGGTTTATCTGAACTCCCAGATGACTTTGGCCGTGAAATGGGTACCAAGGCGGTTGAGAAGAACCTGAAGAACAATCAATCCATTGATGTGAATATTAGAGATCTAATATTTGAGGAACAGATTCTGGAAGAGAATGAAAAGCTTTTTGATGATGTCTCCCTTCTTGGAATTCAGATCTACAAATAAGTCTGAAGTAATATCAATAATATCTAATTTATTTCTTGTTTGATTTCCTGTTTCTGGAATATGTCCAGGGCAACAATTGCTGCTATGAAACCCCAGAATAGAGCAGAAGCTTTATCAGTATCGAGGAAGTTATTTAAGAATCCATGTAGAAGGTAGGTAGTTAATCCCAGAATTAAGGCAAGAGAAATCCACCTGTATGGGGAAGTATTCTGTCTAATGTAATATCTTATTCCTGTTATTAAAGTTGTAAGGGCAACCAGGATGAAGGATAAGGCACCCAGGATTCCCGACTCAGCCATTGGACCTATATATTCGCTATGTGCGTTGCCCCCATCGCCAAAATTTGTGCTGATAACAGTCCTGTGTTTTGAAGATTGAAATCCGGCGTATTGGAACATATAGGTTCCCGGGCCCCAACCCAGGAAGGGTTTTTCACGAAACATACGCAGTGCAGAGGTCCATCTGTTTATTCTTTCAAGGTTCGATGCATCTGATGAAACATTTGAAATAGATTGAATATGCTGTGAAAAATTAGTAGAAGAGTCCTGACGGTTCTCCTCCAATTTCATCTTTAATTCCCCCCAATAGAAAAACAAAAATAAGAAAGACAGGGTGCTGAATAATAGGAGTAAACCTGGCTTTACTTTAAGTTTTACAAGAATGAACACACCTAGGGCACCAATTATACTTATCCAGGCAGCCCGAGAGAATGAAAAAACCAGTGCTATAGCAAAGAGGATTACCGATATCCAGACTATAAACCTGACTGTGTTTGATAATTTTGATTTGATGGCAATGCCTGTTAGGGGAGGCAATAAAAGTGCTAAGACGGCGCCATATGAAGTATGATCACTATAAAATGGATTAGGTGCTGAGTGCGCAGCTTGCTGATTTATGAAACCATCCTGGGATAAATTAAAAAGAGCATAAAGCACAACAATCATTAGCCCAGCTCCATATGCCAGAATAAACTGCACGATTTTTTTCGGTTCCTTAAAAATCACTACCGCCAAAAAGTAAAAGCCCGCAATAAACCAGAGACGTGAAATGAAGAATTTAAAAGAAACAAGGGGCAATGTGGAGCTTATGGAAGTCAAAAATATCCAGATAAGGTAAAAATAAATAGCCAGTGAAACGGGATGCTTTAATATTTGCTTTGGGTAGTTCTGTTCTCGAAATAACTTGATGAGAAATAGCAGGAGAATAAGAAATAATAATGGTTCGGTTGGAAGATATAAGTTCAGAGGGAGGCCGGGCCAGAATTCTTTAAGTTGAATGGAGAGAGGTGTAAGAAAAACAAGAACATAGAATGCTTTTTCAAGAGAAATAATGCTGAGTAGAATAAGGAGTAGTGCTACCGGGATGAGGTTAAAAAAATACAATCTCAGGGAGACAAAAAATATATTTACAAGGACAAATAATACAGAAATACCAACTATCCATAGCAGTTGAGTCCTGCTTAAGTTTGAGGCAGCTGTAAAATATCCTTTAGGCATTTTGTTTAAATGAATCGAAAACAATTAAAATAAAGAGGGCAAATAAAAATGCTGAAAAAGTGGAGAGAAGTACTATTATACTTCTTCTTGGATAGGCTTTCTTCTCGGCAACTCTGCCTTCACTAACAATGAATGAGTGGGGAAGTGATTGTTCGGTATCAACCTTAGCACGGGTATATTTATCTTTCAATAAGCTTAAACGGCCGCTCTCGTTGGTAAGAAATTCCTTGAGAAACATATAGTCACCCCCATATTTCCCTAAATTATTTATTTGCTCCTGAAGTTTATTCGCCAGAGATGTTTTTCCTAATGATACAGCTTCCAACCAGGCCTCATTCAATCCCTGTGATTGCGCTTCAACATCATAGACTCCCAGCTCACCAATCTTCCGCAATGAATCCTGTAGTTCTGAGATATCTTCTTGCAATTGTTTGTATTCTTTTGAGACAATAAGAAAGGCATCGTCCGCACGTTTCTTCTGCATGCGGTTAATGGTAGCATCCAGTAAAAAAGCCAGTTCATTGGCCATATCTGCGGCCATTTGAGGATCTTCATCCAGTACATCTATACGTACTGACATAAACTCCGTTTTCCTGAAAGAAACATTACTCTTCATCCGGGAGTACAATTCAGTGTATTTATACTTTGATGAAGCATCGATTTGATAATGATCAAATAAATTGAATTTCTGAATAAGGTTTTCTTTAATTTCATCAGAATTAAGGATTTGCAATAGCTGCTCTGTTTCTTCCTCCTCACCAAATGCCAGAATCCCTGATTTAGAGCCACTGCTGGTGGTCGACACCAGAGCTTCAGAAACTGAAACAGAAGAAGCAGGAAACATAATTACAGTTGATTTGAATTTGGGAGTTATTATAAGTGAGGCCAATACTGAAATTATAAAAGCCAAAACGGAAATAATAAGAAGTGGTTTCCACTTTGAAAACAGGTAATGTATAAGGTTGGTGGAACCAAACTCAAATTCGTTCTCTGAGTTTTTCTTCATGATAGGGTAAAGAGGTTAAGGTTAGTTGTAATGCTGACAAAACAATCATTTAGCCAGCAATATAACAATAAAAATAACGAAATGTTTATTAAAATAGTATTCCTGAAGGAATCCTAATTAGTTTTCTCAACGACCAAAAGAAAATAATTCTTTTTTCCTTTTTGAACCAGGATGTATCGTTCATTTAACAAGAAACTTTCGTCCACGATTTTATCAAGGTCCGAGATTTTTCCTTTATTAATGCTTAATCCTCCTCCTGAAACCAATCTACGAAGTTCACTCTTAGAGGTGAAAACACTAGTTTCTTTTGTAAGTAAGTTCATAAGACTTTCACCACTCTTAATAACAATTTCTCTTAGTTTAAATTGAGGGACACCCTCAAAAACTGATAAAAAGGTATTCTCATCCATGCGTTTTAAGGTGTCAGTAGTACCCTTACCAAAAAGTATGGAAGAGGCTTCTATGGCGGCATCCAATTCTTCCTCACCATGAGTTAAAATAGTAACCTCCCTGGCCAATTTCTTTTGTAACAGCCTTACATGAGGAGCTTCCTGATGCTCTTTTACCAGGCTATCTACTTCACTCTTAGAAAGTGTAGTAAATATCTTAATATATTTTTCAGCATCCTCATCAGAAACGTTTAACCAGAACTGGTAAAAACTATATGGAGAGGTCTTTTTGGAATCGAGCCAAACATTTCCTGACTCAGATTTTCCAAACTTTGATCCGTCTGATTTTGTTACCAGTGGGCAGGTAAGAGAAAAAGCTTCACCTCCTGTTTTTCTCCTTATTAATTCAGTACCAGTTACTATATTCCCCCATTGGTCAGATCCACCCATCTGTAGTTTGCAGTTATTAGCCTTGTATAAGTGCAGGAAATCAGTACCCTGAACAAGCTGGTAGGAGAATTCAGTAAATGACATACCTTCGTTTGATTCAGATCCTATTCTGGATTTAACAGAATCTTTAGCCATCATGTAATTAACTGTAATATGTTTTCCTATGTCTCGAATAAAATCAAGGAAGCTAAACTCTTTCATCCAGTCATAGTTGTTTACCATGATTGCCTCATTGGGTTTGTCCGAATCAAAATCTAGAAAGTGGGAGAGTTGCTTCTTAATGCATTCCTGATTGTGGCGTAATGTCTTTTCATCGAGAAGATTTCTTTCCTGAGATTTCCCAGAAGGGTCACCTATCATCCCTGTAGCACCACCCACTAAAACAATGGGTTTATGGCCACCCAACTGCAATTGCTTTAAAAGCATTATTCCTGCCAGGTTACCAATATGTAATGAATCGGCTGAAGGATCAAATCCAATATAGCCTGATACCATTTCTTTATCAAGCAGTTCTTCGGTGCCTGGCATAATATCGTGGATCATGCCCCTCCATCTTAGTTCTTCAACAAATTTCATAAGTTAAAATTTCGTGCAAATATAGTAAATAGGATAGAGGTTCCATACTTAAGAGCTCCATTTACTAAATGGTTTGGTCTAATTTTATTACCTTTATTACAGATTCAAATCTTTAAATTTATTATAATGAGTATAATTTATCAATCTACGCTTACAAAACTATTGGCCGGATTGCAGAATGAAAACCAATCTGTTCTATTTGAAATGGACGATGGTTCATTGAAGACTATTGCTGAGGTGAAAGACTTTCATGATGTGAAGTCTGCTCTGGAACCTGAATTGATTACTGAGCGTCTTCTGGTGGAGCTATTTGGTGAGAATCCAACAACTAAATCAGGTGTAAAGAAAAAGCACTTTGAAGCATTTATGGCCTTGTTTAAAGTAGTCATTGATAATACCTCACCAGCGATAATAAAATCTGTATCTGAGGAGTTTGATATACAAATTAGCAGGAAAGATGCCAACGATGGAAAAATAGCCTCTGAATTATTAAGAGAATAAGATTAAATAGACTTCAACCAATGCTATTCTTCTGTTTTTGATTCTTCCTCCTCTGATTCTGATATCCAACCCCCTCCAAGGGCTTTATAGAGTTTTACGTATGAGCTTAATCGAAGCTGGTAGGCCTCAGAAGTAGATAGCTCAGAATCAAACAAGGATCGTTCCGAATCAAGTACCTCAAGGTAGCTTGTTACCCCACCGCTATACCTTTCTTTTGAAAGCATATTGGCGTTTTGTGCAGCGGCTCTTTGTCGTAAACGGGAGTTAAATTCCTGTTTATAGGTATGCACCTCAACAAGGGCATCTTCAACATCCCGGAATGCGTTGATTACTGTTTGTTCATAAGAAAGTAAGGCCTGTTCAGTCTTTTCTCTTTCAATCTGAACTCGTCTTTTATTCTTGCCAAAATTAAATATTGGGCCTACAATTCCACCTCCAATAGACCATGCAAGAGATCCTGTTGAAAGTAAACTCGAGAGGTCGGAGCTTGATGCACCCAATCCGGCAGTTAAGCTTATGGATGGGAACCGCATGGCCTGTGCAATACCAATGCGGGCATTTTGAGCTGCATACAGGTGTTCGGCCTGCATTATATCTGTTCTCCTTTCAAGTATTTCTGAAGGTATCCCTCCAGGAATCTCTGGAGGCACTTTCTGACTTTCCAGGCTGCCTAGATCCAAAAAATTCTCCGGGTTTTCTCCAAGTAGAACACTCAATGCATGTTTGGTCTGGGCAACCTTTCGCTCAAAATTCGGGATGGCAGATGCCGCAATAGCTTCCTGTATTTCTGCCTGATTTAATTCCAACTCAGGTATGGTACCATGTTCAAATTTGCTTTGCATAATTCTCAATCCTTCCAACCTGGAAATATGAGTTCGTTTTGAGATCTCCAGCTTGTTATTATAATCAAGCAATAGAAAATAGGTGCTGGCAACTTCAGAAATAAGGCTTATCATAACAGATCTATGAGCATATTGAGTAGCAAGGAGATCCTCCCGGGCAGCTTCATTGGCACGCCGGTATTTACCCCAGAAGTCGATTTCCCAATTCACATTCCCCATTGCTGAAAAACTATTGAAAGGGGTATTGTAATCTCCGACATTCACCTTTTGCCTGCTTGCGTCACCAGTATATCCAATGGATGGCCATTGATCAGCCTTAGTATAGCCAATTACAAATCTGGCTTCTTCAACACGGCTAGCTGCAATTAAAACATCTTTATTGTTAACCAGGGAGGAATCTATAAGAGTTGTCAGTTGTTTATCATTAAATAATTCCCACCATCTGAGATTAATAACTGAATCTGCCCTGAGGCTATCATAGGTGAAATATTCCGGTGATGTAACTTCCGGTTTTTGAAAATTCGGTCCCACAGAACATCCTGAAATGCCAACCAGGATAACTACTATTAAATAATATATTATTGACCTGTTCATTATTATTTAGGAATTATGAGTTATATAAAATTCAAATCTCAATCACCAAAAAACAAATAAATCTCAATATTGAAATATCAAATATTCAAATTTGGCTATTTGGATTTTTCTATTATTGAGGATAATATCTTTTTCAATTCAACAGATTCTTTCTAAAGTTTTAAAAGCTTATTTATACTATTTGTTTCTTGAAATTTTCCATAATTAGCTATCAGATACCTGCAATGCCTCCCTATCCCTTTTCTTTTCATAACCCGCTATTTTCCCAATAAAGACAAATAACATTGGATATAGGAATACCCCGAGAAGTGTTGCAACAGACATTCCTCCAAGTAGTGCTACCCCCATTACTTTTCTAGCCTCAGCACCTGTACCTGATGCAATTACCAATGGGAAAACTCCAAGGATGAAAGAAAATGCTGTCATCAAAATAGGTCTGAACCTTGATTTTGCTGCCTTCATTGCCGCATCGAAAAGTGATAGGCCTTTTTTGAATTCATCATTGGCAAACTCAACAATCAGAATGGCATTTTTTGCAGCCATACCAATGAGCATAACAAAAGAAACCTGGGCAAAAATGTTGTTTTCGAATGTTGGACTAATTAGCCTTCCAACCCATAGTGCAAACAAAGCTCCAAATATAGCAAAAGGTGTTCCGAGTAAGATACTAAATGGGAGTGACCAGCTTTCGTACTGTGCAGATAGAATCAAGAATACAAACAATAAGGAAAATGTCAAAATCATCACCAGTGACCCGGAGGCTTTTTCTTCCTGGTATGACATTGCATTCCATGTATAGTTCATGTCAGCAGGTAATTCTGCTGTTGCAACTTCTTTCAGGGCAGTTCTGGCCTGGTCAGAAGTATAGCCCTCAGCTGGACCACCTGTCACTTCAACGGACCTGTAGAGATTAAATCGTGTAGTATAATCAGGACCAGAAATAGGTACTAAAGTGGCTATTGTAGCCAATGGGACCATATTTCCATCCTTATTTTTAATAAAGAAATTATTTATTTGTGATTCGTCAACTCGATATTCTGGTTCTGCCTGAATATAGGTTTTATATAACCTCCCAAAGCGGGTAAAATCATTCACATAGGCCCCACCCATAAAGGCGCCAACTGTTGAATACAAATCATTCAAATTAACTCCAAGCTTTAAAGCTTTTTCTTTGTCAATATCCATATATCGTTGCGGAACAGTGGCTTGGAATGTGGTAAAAGCGGATCCAATTTCGGGGCGTTCATTGGCTGCCTTGATAAACTTCATTGCATTTTCGGCCAGGTATTCAGGGGTATTACCTGCCCTGTCCTGTAACATGATGCTAAACCCGGAGCCATTCCCTAATCCAGGTAGAGCAGGGGGTCCGAATGCAAATACCTGGGCTCCTTTAATATCCCTGGCAAGTCGGGCATTTAGTTTATTAATCATTTCTTTGGCAGTAATGTCTCTTTCTGACCAGTTTGTCAGAGTAACGAACATAAATCCATTATTGGAAATCATTGATCCTGAAAGCATACTGTAACCTGTCGCGTTCAGAACAAATTGAACTTCAGGGTATTCGAGAAGGATATCTTCAATTTGACTTGAGACAACACTGGTTCTCTGAAGAGATGCTGCATTGGGTAATTGAATGTTTACATAGAAATATCCCATATCTTCTTCAGGGATAAAACCACCGGGTACAAGTTTGCCAAATATGCCTGCTCCAATTGTCATGATCACAATAAAAACAACACTTCGTTTGATTTTTCGAGTCACAATATTGGTGATACTCATGTATGACTCTGTAGTTTTGTCCATTCCTTTGTTAAACTTTCCAAAAAACCAGCCTAAAGGGCCTTTATACGGTTTGGGCTTTTTTAACAGGATGGAGCAAAGTGCCGGACTAAGTGTTAGTGCATTGATTGATGAAACAATCACAGAAACTACAATGGTAATGGCAAATTGTTGATACAAAATTCCTGTAATTCCAGCCATTCCTGCTACCGGGATAAATACTGCAATTAAAACAAGCGTTGTGGCTATAATGGGGGCTGTAACCTTTGACATGGCGTCCAGGGTTGCCTCCTTGGCATTCATACCTTTAGCAATATTCACCTGGACAGCTTCAACTACCACAATGGCGTCATCCACCACTATTCCAATAGCCAGTACAAGCCCTAAAAGTGATAAAACGTTGATGGTGAAACCAAGCATTGGAAAAAAGATAAAAGCCCCAATCAGAGAGACAGGGATTGCCAGGGTTGGGATTAAAGTTGCCCTCCAGTCCTGGATAAAAACAAATACTACTAATATCACCAATACCAGGGCAATAATTAAAGTGACAACAATATCTCTTATTCCTGCTGTAATGGGCAGGGTGGTATCAAGACCAACTTCATATTTAATGCTTTCAGGGAAATTCTTTGAGAGCTCATCCATCTCGGCAATCACGTTTTGAGCCAACTCAACTGCATTTGAACCTGGAGCCTGATAAAGCGCAATAATTGCACAATTTTCAGTATTGCTTCTGGGGATCATATTATAGGTTTCAACCCCCAAATTTACGGTAGCAATATCTCCAATTTTTACCATTGATCCATCGGGATTCGTTCGCACAACAATATCTTCGAATGCTTCTGCTGAATTGAACCGGTCTGGTAAACGTACAGTATAGGTGAATTCTGTTCCGGGAGGAGCTGGTTCAGCTCCAAATTTTCCACCAGGAACAATAACATTCTGTTCATTGATGGCATTCGTGATTTCAGGAACGGTCATCCCCATTTGTGCCAGGCGGTCAGGTTTTACCCAGATCCGCATAGAATAATTTGCGGCACCCATTACATCAACACGCCCAATGCCCCGAATCCTTGCAAGTTGGTCCTTGATGTTTATCAAAGCATAGTTGCCCAAAAAGTCCTGGTCATACCTTCCATCAGATGTTAAGGCAAGGGCCAACATGATATTTGGTAAAGACTTTTTAGTAGTTACGCCGTATTTCGTAACAGCAGGAGGCAATTTCGCAGAAGCAGCAGAAACCCTATTTTGGGCCAGGACGGTATTCATATCAGGGTCAGTACCCACATCGAATGAAACCTGAATAACCATGGTACCATCATTGGCATTGGTAGATTTCATATAAATCATATTGTCAACACCATTGACTTCCTGTTCAATCGGCGTTGCAACTGATTCTTCAACACTAATGGCATTGGCCCCTGTGTAGGTCCCCCTGACTTCAACAATAGGAGGTGTTAAGTTCGGATATTGCTCAATGGCAAGACTTATCAATGATACTGCACCAACAATCACAATCACAATGGCAATAACCATGGCAACGATGGGTCGGTGAACGAAAAAATTTCCTTTGTTCTCAGCCATATCTAATTATTGAAGATTGGTTTGACTTTCAAACTCCACCAGGGCGGGATTTACCTTCATCCCTGTTCCCACCTTCTGTAGACCATCTATCACAATGCCTTCGCCTGGGTTAAGACCTTCCGTAACAAGCCATAAATCACCAATTCGCTCTCCAATAGCTACTTGCCTTGATTGGACTGTATTGTTCTCATCAACCACAAATACGGAGTATTGACCCTGCAATTCAATTACACAACGCTGAGGCACGAGCAAGGCTCCTTCCAAGACTTCCATACGTGCTCTGACCTTTGCATACAATCCCGGCCTTAAAATTCCATCCGTATTTGGAAAATGTGCTTCCACCAACATCGAACCGGTTGTTGGATCGATATTGCGGTTTATAAAATCGGTCCTACCTTTTAGCGGGTATTTAGAGCCATCAGACAATAATAATTCAAGATTGTATTGATCTCTTACTCTGGTTTTTACCTGGCTTCTATCTCTTTCCAAAACCTCTTTTATCAATATGAGGTATTCCGCTTCGGTAAGAAAAAACTGTACACGCATTGTATCAATCCTTGAAACAGTATTTAGTATAACGGGATTTGGAGATTTTCCAACAAATTCACCTTCTCGAGCTTCCGTTTTTCCTATTACCCCCTGGATGGGAGAATAGACTTTCGTATATCCAAGATTTATTTCAGAAAGTCTAAGGTTGGCCTTTGCAGCCTCAACTGATGATTCAGCAGCATCTCTGGTAGATTGAGCTGCATCCAGGTCACTTTTACTTACCGCATTAATTTCCGCTAATGGTTTGTATCGGGCCAGTTCGTTTTCTGCATTTACTAGAATTATTTTTGCTTCGGCCAGCTTACTTTCCTGAGCGGCAACATCTGCTAAAAATGGTTGAGGATCTATCGCATATAGTAATTGTCCCTTTTCAACTCTAGTCCCCTCATTAAAGTAAATGTTGTCTAAAAAACCTTCTACCCTTGCCCGGATAGGAATATCTTTCAAACCATACATCTGTCCAACGAAATCTTTATATATAGGAACATCCTGCTGCAAGACCTTGACTATTCCTATTTCCAGCGGGGGAGCCTGAACCTCCTGTTTTTCTTTACAGGATGTAATTACCAGGGTAATTAATGCTGCAGAAAAAATAAAAAGAAATTGTTTTTTCATAATTATGTTGAATTCAGTTTTTATTTAGGTGTAAAGATATTATTAGTTAAATACTAATTTTGTACAAAACTATTTTAATTATATCCAACCTGCAGGAACCAAAAGTATTAGTTTAGTATTAAGTTAAGTGGTATATAATTTAGGAAGAAAAAAATACGATTAGATTTCTTTTCTCATCAAATTTTAATAGGTTCTATCTTATTTTTCTCTTTGAAACGCGGGATTTCATAATTCTTAAGATTTATTCTGTGGAAAATAGAAGGGAAAATAGCTGAAACAGGTTTATACAGTAAAGATTTTTCTAATTTGTCTTTTGGAAGAAAATGTGTTTTACTATCTAAGATGTTCAGGATAAATAAGAAAAGACTTAAAATAAAAGCCATTTTCAGAACTCCGAAAACTGCACCCACCAGTTTATTTACAAACCCAAGAGCAACAGCCTTAACCAATTTGTCGAGGATTTCACCCAGAAAATGTACGAGTATTACAATGGCCAAAAAAGTCAGTGCCAGGGCAAATATTCCTAAATATTTACCGGTCATGCTGAAATGCTCAACCAGCAACCCTGCAGTATAATCTGAAAATTTAATAGCTCCATAAATCCCTAATATCAGGGCTGCAAGTGAGGCTGCTTCGTGAATAAAACCATTACGTAATCCTTTTACCAGACCCCAGGCCAGTAATATGATTAGAATAATGTCAATAATAGTCATATAAAAATTTATTATTAGAAACCAACCCCTACACCAACACTAAAAATGGGTTCCCAGGGTTGGTACGGTGAGTTCTCGCTTTGTAATACATCAAATAATACCTGGGCATTCACATAAGCATTTCCACCTATGGGTTGGCTATAACCTGCCCCCAGGAGTAAGAAATTAACCCATTCACGATTTGACTCAGCACCATCCCAAATGTCATAATTTGTCAATTCATATTCAGCATGAACATACAAACGAGGTATGATTCTATAGCGAGCAAAAACACTTCCACCATAGTTTGAAGTCTCATAACTAGGGGAATATCGATTATCTTTGACATACTCATATCCAATTTTCAAACCCAAAGAAAACTTAGGAGTAATTTTAAATCCAATTAGGGGATAGATTCCAATACGTGTGTAAGAACCAAAATTAAAAGCAACATTTCCACCAAAATAAACTCTTTTCTGTTTTTGTTTCTTAACGGATTGTTTTGATTCCTGAGCTGCTTGGGATGAAATAACAGCAGTATCCATAGCAGGAAGTGTTTCATTCTGTCCAAAAGAAACAGTTACAACTAATAGAGAAGATAACAGAAATAGTAGTATTTTTCTCATTTGTTAAATTTTTGATTTGAAGTCAAATATACAATTATTTATATTGATTTAAAATAATTAAAATATTATCTGTATATGGGTAACTGTATGGGCTGAAGCAAGATTCTTGTTATTCTTTTGTGTATGAAATTTAATGCATTACTATTAAATTAATTAACTATTTAAAACTTTTGTAAAAGCCATAGTTTTTCAATATTTTTGCAAGCCATTATTTAAATGGCTCCATAGTTCAATGGATACCCGCCTGCCGGCAGGCAGGGAATAGCGGTTTTCTGGAACATGGATTTAAAATATGGCTCCATAGTTCAATGGATAGAATAGCGGTTTCCTAAACCGTAGATCCAGGTTCGATTCCTGGTGGAGCTACAAGAACCTCAGTATTTACTGGGGTTTCCTTTTTACCAGTGTCTTATTCAGTGTCTTTAATCGGAAAATCGTTTTCGTTTTAATTAAAAACGTTTTTCTTCCACCTCAAAAATCGTATACACCTTATTATCTTATTGTTAAGAAATAAGGGTAACTGTTCTTAATTAAAAACAATCAAACAGTTACAACAGCTAACAATGAACTGTGCTAAAATTCAAACCTTTTAACCAATTTTTATAAATACACTTTTATTTGAAAAAACCTCCCCCGCTGCACATCCAGTAGGGCAACTTAGCCTATGATTTCTCCAGAGAGTGGGTGAGGTCAAATCATGCTCCAATTGCCTAACCCTATAGCCACTTTTTCCATTATCTCAGCTGAGTTGAGGAATTGTGTTCAATAGGATAAGATTATGAGAATGAATAGATATTACTTGGGGGATCGGATTTAGTATTCTTATCAAGAAAATCAAAAATCGATGCAACAAACAGTTCATCTGTCACACCGATTTTACAATTAATATCAGCTAAAAATAGACTATATCCTATGATTGAAAATTTTTACTCGTCTATTCTGTGCAATTTTCTAGCTAGAAAAAAATAAATTACAAGACTTAACCCAGAAAAAAGGAATATCATTGAGGGGTATGCTACACCCTCATGTATTGTTGTCGTTGCGTCTAAAATGCCTGCAGTTAGAACCCCAATTGCAGCACCAATAAGGAGCATCCCAAACGAAAGAGAGAGGTTCTTCCAAGTGTAATTTTTTTCAACATTAAATAACTTTGCATCAGCGCCTTTTTCAATTAATGCCATTCGTTCTTTGTTTCTAGTGTTGAAAGCTAGATAGAATACCCCGAATATTGCCCCGAATATTACTAATATTATCAATACATCATCCATAATCTTTGAGTTTTAAGTTAAACATTTATTTCATTTACTCTTTTGACGATATAAATTGGAAACGGTTGCAACTATTGTTAAAGATTATGGCTCCATTTAATAAAGGGTATGGAAATAAAATGGAACTCAAAAAAGAATATTATTACATGATACATATCTCCATGGGATATATTCGGTACTTTTAGCAGGAAAAGGTACACATATAAACAAGTTAGCAAAAATTAAAAGAAAGGACAGAATTCTTAAAATATGCTAAATTGCAGGATGAAAAACAGTGCAAGTTAAAACCGCAAAAGGTTTTATTTCGGTCGTTGTAGCCAATTAAAAAAGCAGCTATTGAAAATCATATTAACAGCAATAGGAACCCAAGGAGATATTGAACCTTTTTTAGCAATTGGAAAAATTCTAAAAGAAAAAGGACATCAGGTTATTTGTGCATTTTCAGAACAATTTAGAGAACTGACAGAAAATTGTGAATTAGAATTTGCTTCATTGGGAAAAAAAAATGATGAATTATTAGATAGTGATGCCGGTAGAACAATTATGGGAGGGTCTGGAATTAAGAAATTCTTTGCTTTTATCAAACTTGCAAGAAATCAAGCCCCGAAAGAAAAAGAATTTAAGTTGTATGAACTTATTAAACAAGAAAGACCAGATAGAATAGTTTATCATTCAAAAAATGTTTATCCATTAATATGGGAATATAAGAACAGAGGAAAAACAATTTTTGTAAGTCCTTTTCCATATATGCATTATGTAAAAGGACATCCATTACTTGGTTTTCATAAAAATTATGGAGAATATTTTAATAAATTGACATTTAAACTTTATGATTTTGGGGTAGTTACAGCAACTATGAATGTTAAAAAGTGGCTACAAATCAACGATAAAATTACACGAAAGCAACTAAAAAATATCATTCACAGTAGAAAATTTATTTATACAATTTCGACAAGTTTATTGCCGCGACCAAGCTACTGGGAAAGCAATGTTAGAATTTTAGGACATCAAGAATTAAAGAGAAACAAAGATTGGAAACCCGAAAAAGAACTAACTGAATTCATAGAAAAACATGAAAAAATATTGTTTATCACTTTTGGCTCAATGCATAATCCTGATCCTAAACAAAAAACAAAAATAATTCTTGAAATTCTTGAACGAAACAAAATACCAGCTATCATAAATACAGCATCCGGGGGCTTAATTAAGCCCGACAAATTCAATTCAGATTTGATCTATTTTGTATCACAGGTTCCTTATGAATGGATTTTTCCGAAGATGTATGCCGTAATTCATCACGGTGGCGCAGGAACAACACATTTAGCAATTAAATATGGTTGTGCAAGCATGATAATTCCGCACTTTATTGACCAGTATAATTGGGATAATATTATTTCTAAGCTGGGAGTTGGCCCCAAAGGTGTTAAAATAAGTAGCTTAAGTAATAGAAAGCTCGAACCAAAAGTTTTAGAATTACTTAGCAATAAAGATTTTAAGGAGAGAAGTGAAATAATTGGTAATCAAATGAAAAAAGAAGATTTTAAGGAAGAATTGTATCACTTTATAGTGGAGTAACTGTCTACAACACATGTTATAACAAGGCTTTCTAAGCAATGATACTAAACTAAAAGGCCTCTTTTGAAAAACTACAAATAAGGAACTAAATCTCAATGAGCTCCAGCACATGGTCGTACCATCGGAACGCTTGCTAAGCGATTATTATGAATATAAAAAACATGTTGCGCTTAG
>JASJGS010000077.1:0-7034 GCA_033791445.1 Bacteroidales bacterium
GGTAAGCTTCCAGGGTAAAATATTCACTGCTTTGAATCTTATCGATGATCCTTTGCGTGGCCATATCATTTGAAGGATCATACACAGCAAAACGGGCATTTTTAATTTCGGTGGTGATGCCAAAACCAAACAAAAGAATCATCAAAATTGGAAGCACAAGCAAGATAATCAAGGTCCAGCGATCCCTGAAGATGTGATAAAATTCCTTTTGTGTAAAAACTAAAAATTTTCTCATCTTTTATTCATTCACTTTTGCTCCCCTTGCCAGTTGGAAGAAAACCTCATCCATCGACTGAACGTTAAATTTCTGTTTTAAACTTATAGGACTATCTAATGCGTCAATTCTTCCGTCTACCATTATAGATACACGGTCGCAATATTCGGCTTCATCCATATAGTGTGTGGTTACAAATACTGTAATTCCCCTGTCGGCTGCATCATAGATCAACTCCCAAAATTGTCGACGTGCGGCCGGGTCAACACCACCAGTTGGTTCATCCAAAAACACAATTTTCGGTTCATGAAAAATGGCGGTAGAGAATGAAAGTTTTTGCTTCCATCCCAGAGGCAATTCGCTAACCATTGTGTTTTTTTCTTTTTCAAAACCGAGGGTTTCTAGCAATAAATCTATCCTTGGGTTAATTTCTTTTTCAGGAACACCATAAATTCCACCAAACAAACGCAGGTTCTCCCAAACTTTCAGGTCTTCGTACAAGGCAAATTTCTGACTCATATACCCGATGCTCTTTTTTATTTTCTCCGGATCTTTTGTGATGTCAAATCCTGCCACCTGTCCGTATCCTGATGTGGGCTTACTCAAACCACAAAGCATCCGCATGGCTGTTGTTTTACCTGCTCCATTTGCCCCAAGAAAACCGAAAATCTCCCCTTGCTCCACTTCAAAAGAAATAGCATCTACCGCAGTAAAATGACCAAATCGTTTTGTGAGATCCTTTGTTTCGATTACTTTCATGATGCTGAGCTTAACTCCATGAAACAATCCTCAATTCCTGCCTTTATTGGCTCGATAATAATATCCGTATGGCCCCTATCTATTAAATAGGTTTCCAGTTGTTTCTGATTAAGGTTACCAATAGTAATGTGGTGGGTATTACCAAAAGCAAAACTGCTTTTTATTTCGGCATTTTCGCGCAGGTCTTTTAATAAATTTGACATTTCTGTACTTTTAACCGCCCATAATTCCTGGTCATAGGCATTTACAATATTCTCAGGGGTATCGATCTTCATAAAAGCGCCATCCTGTATCAAGGCGATTCGATCACACAAACTGGCTTCATCCATGTATGGCGTAGAAACCAAAATGGTAATACCTTCCTTTTTCAGTTTCTTGAGCATGGCCCATAATTCCTTACGAGAAACAGGATCTACACCAGTTGTGGGTTCATCTAAAAAGAGCACAACAGGCTCATGAATCAGCGCACAACACAAGGCCAGTTTTTGTTTCATCCCACCCGATAGTGCTCCGGCCCGCCGATTTTTAAATGGTTCAATTTGTTGATATATGTCTTTGATCAAATGGTAGTTTTCTTCAATGGTGGTATTGAAAATTGCGGCAAAAACTTTCAGGTTTTCTTCTACTGAAAGATCCTGGTACAATGAAAAACGTCCGGGCATATAGCCAACCTTTTGTCTGATGGCTTTGTAATCTTTTACTACATCATCTCCATCAACAATGGCTGTTCCGGAATCGGCCAACAAAAGGGTAGTCAGGATTCTGAACAAAGTAGTTTTTCCAGCACCATCAGGTCCAATGATACCAAATATCTCACCTTTTTCAACTTCAAAGCTGAGGCCACGTAGGGCTTCAACTTTTCCGTAAGTTCGTTTTATATCCTGAACAGAAATGGAACTCATTTACTCTGAGATTTTTATTCCACCGTACATTCCTATCTTCAACAAGCCATCATTTGGAACGGTGATCTTTACCGCATAAACCAGGTTGGCTCTCTCATCCTGTGTTTGAATGGTTTTGGGCGTAAATTCCGATTTGCTTGAAATCCATGTGATCTTACCATCATATTCCCGGTTTTCATCTTTACCAAATTCTGCCAACACCTTTACAGCCAGCCCGGTTTGTATGCTTGGCAATTGATCGGCAGTTACATAGGCTCGCAGTATCATTTGATTTAAATCAGCTAGCTTAAATAAGGGTTTCCCCATAGCGGCTAATTCACCCTTTTCTGCATATTTTACCAATACCGTTCCGTCAATCGGGCTTAGTATTTTACTACGTTCCAACTGGTCATTGATCAAATCAATTTGTGCGCCCATAGCTTCGCCTTGTGCATCAATGGCTTGAGTACTGATATTCAGGCTTGTTTTTTTTGCCTTATAATTGGCACGGAGCACTTCGATTTGGGCGTTGATATCGTCCAATTGTTTTTGGGTGGCCACATCGCCTTTCAGAAGTTTTTCAATTCGCATTTTTTCAAATTCTGCTTTTTCAATTTCCCGTTCAATTGCATCGAGTTGCGATTGTACATCCGGGCGACTAGAAAGCAGGGCCACCTGATTGGCTTTTACCTGCAGTTTGTTCAAATACAATTGTGTGCTATCGATCTGTCCAAGTGGTTGATCTTTTATTAACTCATCACCTTCCTGAATTGAGAAGGAAAGTAATTTACCAGATGACTCAGCTGATACGATAATCTCGGTGGCTTCAAACACGCCTGTCGCATCTGTTCCGTTATCTTCTGAAGAGCACGAATAGAGCGCAACTAATAAAATTGGAAGTAAGTATTTAATTGTTTTCATCACTTAATATATATATTAATTTCCTGATTTATTGAGGTATTGATAGGCTTTCATGAGGTATTGGACCTCATGCATGATCATGTTTTGTTTTGTCACATTCTCATCGTTTATGCGATCAAGCATTTCTGACATTGTTGCGATACCATTTTCCTGCTTCACGATATAAGCTTCTTTAATGCTACCTTTCAAGCTTAGAAGTTCTCTGTCCTGTGCAAGCAGTTTTCTGAATTTTTCTAATTCCATATCTGTTTGGCTAAGCTCCAAATTGGTGTTGAATAGAAAAGTGTCCTCCTGGTTTTGGATACGTTGAAGGTTAATCTTGGTGAGTTTTTTATTGTTTTTATTTTTATACAACGGTCCCAATTGCCAGTTGAGACTGAGTCCGGCAACAAATATGTTTGTTAATTCTGAAGAACCAAAATCAACACCAGGTGTTAGAAATACACCAAATCCCATTACACCAAATTTTGGCATAAGCGTTGCTTTGTTTAATTCTGCCAACGCCTTAATTAATGCTCTCTGGCTATTAAATTTAGTTAGTTCAGGACGATGAATGGATAAGTCTTCAACCGTATTTCCAAAAATTGGTCGGTTAAAATCAGCATCCTTACCTATTTCCTCACCGATCATAGTTGAAAGCACCTTGATATAGGCAAGTTTGTTATATCGTAATTCATCCTTTTTTTGTTGAACATTGATTAACTCTACTTTCAATTCATCCTCGTCTGACTTAAAAGCTGTTCCATTTTCGATGGCATTTTGAACTCGCTTCTGGTTCCGTTTGAGTGTTTCTGTTAATAAGTCTAATTGAGCCATTTGCTCATCAATCAAAAGAACTCCAAAATACAAATTGTTAACCCTGTCTTTTAGTTGGTACAAACTGACTTCCAACTCAGCTTTTTCAATTTCAGAATTGGCTGTGATAATGCTTTTGCTGGCCTTTGTCATCCCACCATCCCAAATCACCTGATTAAGCTGGCCAATGGTAATTAGTTGGGCGGAAGTAGAAGATGCTGGCTCAGAACCGGGTTGTGAAAAACTTGGCATACCTTCAACAATTCCACCAATAAGCGTAATATCAAACTGAGGTAAATATGCTTTATTGGCGTTTGAAATTGTAAGTTCCTTCGATTTTTCAATCAAACCAAATTGCTGAATTAATGGATAATTTGTCAAAGCACTATCCTGGCAAGCCTCTATTGTAAGGTTTTGTGCATTGCTTTGAAAAGCGATGAATATTGCCAGAATGAATAGTATTTTTTTCATTTGATTTTCATTTTAATAAAACTGCCTGCTTTACAAAAGCAACTACTTCGTCGGGACGTTCATCAATATATTGCTTATACTTTGTCTTATTGCCATCCAGCGCGAAACCCGTAATGATGGGCTTGGCTATGAATGGGAAAATGCAAAGCGATAGGATGTTTGTAATTAAATGAACCGGCTGAATGGGTCTGATTACTTTGTCTTCGACAGCTTTATCAATAAGATCGAATAGTCTCTGCTTGTCGAATTTGCTGTTCTGCAACTGCTCAACGATTCTTTCGGGATTCCGGTTCAATTCATGAATAACAAACTGAGGAATGTAAGGCCTAGCTTTAAACATTTTAATATACTGCCTGATAAATCCTTCGAGAAACTCTTCAAACGATGTTTCTTCTGATACGGCTCGCTCGAAAATAAAAAAAATGTCTTTAAAAAGAATAGCGAATACTTTCTCAAACAATTTATCCTTAGTCCTGAAATAATAGTGAAGCAAGGCCTTGTTTATTCCGGCTTCATCAGCAATATGTTGCATACGTGCACCATCCATCCCTTTTTGCACGAAGACTGTTTTGGCAGCCTCAACAATTTTGTCCTCGGTATTTTGCTCCTTAGTCATTAGATTTAATCTTCTGGTTTAACTAAATGGTTAAACCTAATGGACAAAAGTATAACATTTTTTGAATATGCCAAATTTTTTTCATTAAGGCGAAATTTCTCGTCCTTCTGAACCCCAATTTCTTAGGTGAATGTTATTTTAGCTTAAGGACAAAAGGGAATAGGTTGTTTGATTCCGGAGACGGGTGCTTTTAAATGATACTTCCGGCTGTCCGCTTTTGTCATGGCATCAAGAAAACATATCCAGCCATTAAGACGATTTTTCCAAATATTTTCCATATTGATTTTTTCCAAGGGGGGAAAAAGGATAAGAAATAACTTGTCAAGAACCGGAATCTATTTTTACATCAATAAAAGATGAGATTACAAAGCTATTTTCTCTAGTACATGGAGTCGCGCTGTTCTCTAATTTTAGCACTAAGGATATAATCATCATAATCCATTCGCTTATCAATAATTCCCTTAGGAGTAAGCTCTATAATCCGATTACATACCGTTTGAATAAACTCATGATCGTGGGAAGCCATGAGAATGTTTCCCTTAAACTTCATAAGATTATTATTGAACGCCTGAATCGATTCCAGATCGAGATGGTTGGTTGGAGTATCAAGAATCATCACATTGGCATTACGTAACATCATCCTTGAAATCATACACCGAACTTTCTCACCCCCAGAAAGTATGTTGCACTTTTTAAATATTTCTTCACCAGAGAAAAGCATTTTACCTAGATAACCCCGGATAAACCTTTCGCTGGTGTCGTGGGAATATTGTCCAAGCCAGTCGACAAGGGTTTTATCCGAATCAAAATAGTGTTCGTTATCAAGTGGTAAATAAGCATGTGTTATGGTCTGCCCCCACTCAAAAGTTCCGGAGTCAGCCTGATCGTTACCATTAATTATTTCAAAAAATATAGTCATGGCCCGCGTATTGCGCGAGAGGAATACAATTTTATCCTCTTTCTCTATATTGAAGCTCAAATTCTTGAAAAGCATTTTCCCTTCAATGCTTTTACTCATTCCATCTACTGTAAGAATATTGTTTCCTACCTTGCGCTCAGGAGTAAATATAATTCCCGGATATTTTCGGGTCGAGGGTTTGATCTCTTCAATATTTAGCTTCTCCAACATCTTTTTGCGACTGGTTGTTTGCTTCGATTTGGCCACATTGGCACTAAACCGGGCAATAAATGCCTGTAGTTCCTTCTTCTTCTCTTCAGCCTTTTTATTCTGATTGGATTTCTGCCTCAGTGCCAGTTGACTAGACTCATACCAAAAACTGTAGTTCCCTGAAAATTGATGCACTTCTCCAAAATCGATATCAACCGTATGTGTACATATTGAATCAAGGAAGTGCCTATCATGCGAAACCACCAATACGGTATTCTCAAAATTCGAAAGATAGCTCTCCAGCCAATCTACAGTTTCTAAATCGAGATCGTTGGTTGGTTCATCAAGTAACAAATTATCGGGTTTGCCAAAAAGTGCCTGGGCAAGAAGCACTTTCACTTTCTGCTTAGCACTAAGCTCGTTCATGAGCTTATCATGCAGGTCTTCTTTTATTCCAAGTCCGCTTAAAAGGCTTGCCGCATCGCTTTCGGCATTCCAACCATCTATTTCAGCAAATTCATCCTCTAATTCTGCGGCGCGTAAACCATCCTCACTCGAAAAATCGGGCTTGGCATACAAAGTATCTTTTTCATTCATGATATCCCAAAGTTGGGTATGACCCATTATAACTGTCTGAAGAACCTGAAATTTGTCGAATTCAAAGTGATTCTGCTTCAATACAGATAATCGCTCGCCGGAACCAAAACTTACACTTCCTCGTGTACTGGTTATTTCACCATACAACATTTTCAGAAAGGTAGATTTCCCTGCACCATTTGCCCCAATTATACCATAGCAATTGCCCGGAGTAAACTTCATGTTAACATCCTGAAAAAGTACACGTTTTCCGTACTGAATAGCCAGATTTGAAACAGTAATCATTGATTAGAATTTAATATATATAATTGAGATTCTTCAGAGAGCGTGCAAAAGTAGAAATAAATATGATTAATAAACCATTCGGATGAATTTGTGTGATAATTATGGTTCCACAACATAGACAAGGCTATTATTTACTGACTGGCTTTGAAAAAGTGGATAAGATTACTATTTGAATTACTTCCAATACTCTCAGAATTTATGCCTACTCATCAAATATGCATTGGCATTAACAATTTAATACACCAAAATTTCACTGAAGCTCATTATGGTGTTAAATTAGTATAACCTGCACAATCTAGGATTTTAGAAAAAATATTGCACCCCAATACGCACCCCAGTAAAACAAAAACCTCTGTCTTACAGAGGCTTAGGTGTTATTTATGTGAT
>JASJGS010000078.1:0-4172 GCA_033791445.1 Bacteroidales bacterium
ATTAAGTAGCTTCTTTATTATTTAGAATTACTTAAAAGGGAAACAAAGTAAAAGCAATATAGTTTACCGGACTAGTAAATTTTTGTATTCTGAAATTTCATCAAAATTGGCCATGGCTACTGCAGCCGAATCAACAAAAGGCTTGTTAAGTACCCATTTAACGGCATTTTCATAGCTAGGAGGTTCATTTTCATTATCGGCATATGGTCCACCTGAACAAGTTTTCATGGCAATTATACCGGTACCATTTTTATGTGCTATTTTTAGTTCAGTTTCAACTGCTTCCTGGTCCCATTCGCTTCGGTGGCCGAATTGAGAATGAACATACATTCCCATATGATTATAGGCCACCATTATTACATCATAAAAATTGCTTTCATTTGCGGACTTTAGCATTTCTATCTGATTGCTATGGATTGAGAATCCGCAGGACCTGATTTTTCCTTCTTTTTTTGCTTCTGAAAAAACTTCCCATACCGTCTCATGGTTTAACATTTCCAGCCTCGAAGGGCCATGCAGGAGCCAGATATCAATGTAATCGGTTTGCAATGCTTGTAAGCTTTCATGAAGAGCTTTTTCCATTATCTCTCGAATCATCTTCCTGGCTGCATCAGTATGAAGAGCTTCACCTTTTTCACTTGGGCGTACTTTCACCTTTGATTGAATCACCAAATTCTTACGGACATCCTTAATTATATCTCCAATCATTACCTCATTCTGGCCGTTTGCATAGGATCTACCCGTATCAATAAAATTATATCCGGTATCCAGAGCTGCACGAGTTAAAGAAGGATTTTGAGTTCGTGTTGCCCCAAAGCAAACAGGCGTTACTTCCAATCCAGTTTTGCCTAACACATTTTTAACTTGTTTGTTATGATTTTTCAATAAATAAAGAGGTTGATTGGCGATTAGTCCTGCCCCTAAAATTCCAACTGATGATTTTTTAATAAACTCTTTTCGTGAAATATTTGATTTCTTATTTTTCATGATAAATGGGTTTAATAAACTAGCTTTAGGTAAAAAAGTAGCTAATCTACCTGTATATTCAAATTGATTTCCGGATGGGTTTTGGGGGCAGTTACTGCATTTAGTATTTTAAAATACAGTTTAAATTCTTCTAGTCTTTCAATGGTTTTAATCTCCAGCCTGGTAAAGTCGTTTGCTTTAACCGTAAAAACATCGGCATTTCTATGCAGGGTAAAGTCTGACCCGTTCTCTAATATAAAATCAACATCACTATTGTTTTCAATAGTCAATGCGAGAACGGAGGTTTCTCCTTTATAACTTGCCGAGACTACTGACATGGATTGTTCAATTAGAGGTACTAAAAATTCAGGTCGGCCAATTAATATATTGTTAAACCAAACGGCGGTTCTTCTGTTGATGAGAGCATCTTTAATACCCTCCTCTGATTTTTCTTCTGCAAAAACAAGTGTTACTGGCCGATGTCCACCATGAGGAACATGATACTGCCAATCGATCAAGCCATGAATATCAGAGGTTCCCATTATGGTTAAATTGTAATCAAGAGCTATTTGTAGCGCCTCATCTGAATAAGTTACGTCATTTACGACTTCAATACCATTCAATAGGCCCTCGTTTAAAAGCTTTTTATGGGTTTCAGTTAAGCTTGCGATTCCGGTTGGTGCCTGTGCAGTCCAATGTGGATGGTTCCAAAAAATAAAGGCATCCTGATTTTTTGCTGCGCGAAAAACTTCAATAGAATCATCTACAAATAATTCGTTTGCATCCTGCAAAAATATGGCGTTGGCATGTCCTGGGGGCATGTCCCGTGTAATTTCAGAACCGTTTATAACAACTAAATCACTATTTTTAGCAGCTTCTTTTGTAATCTGATAAGGACGGTTCCTGTCAGCATGAGGTATATCATCACTGTGAGGCTGGTACTCAATATGGTCGGTAATTGAAATGGCATCCAGGCCGTCTTTGATGGCTTCCTGGACTCTGATATCAGGCCAGACACTTCCATCAGAAAATACTGTGTGCTGGTGAAAATCACATTTTAAGGTTTTGTAGCCCGGAATATCAGGAAATTGTATTTTTCGGTCATGATTATGTTGGGCACTTAGGTGAATACTAATTGTGAATAGGAAAATTAGAATAGTAAATCTCATAATTATAGAATTTATTTATCGGTCGTAAAAAGTATTTTCAAATCACTAAAATAGCTTTAATTAAATAAATATGAAATATTTAATCAATGATTAGAAATTCATTCAAACAAATGTAAGTATTGGCTGAGATCTGATGTAATGCATCTAATACACTATATATTTATTGCAGTTTGAAAATTATATTTGTAATATTACTTGATAGAAAAACACTTTAATTTGAATTTTATGGAGGACTTTGAAAAACTTGGAGAATTTTATTTGGGTCGGGTTTTTGATCTAAAGGAAGATAAGCTTAAAGAGGATAAGGTATTATATGATTCGAAAGATCTAACAACCCACGGCGTATGTGTTGGGATGACGGGGAGTGGCAAAACAGGCCTTGCAATTTCTTTGCTGGAGGAGGCTGCAATCGATGGTATTCCAGCGATTGTAATTGACCCAAAAGGAGATATGGGCAATTTGTTGCTAAGTTTCCCTGATCTCCTGGCGCAAGACTTCCAGCCATGGCTTGATGAAGGTGAAGCAATGAAAAAAGGGTTGACCTTAAAGGAATATGCAACGAAAACGGCAAGTTTATGGAAAAATGGTTTGGCAGAATGGGGCATGGGTGGTGAGAGAATCAAACGCTTTAAGGATTCAGCTGAAATTTTAATTTATACTCCGGGAAGTAATGCCGGTATTCCGGTTAATGTTCTGGGATCCTTCAATGCCCCAAAACTTCAGGTTATTAATGATAGGGACGCTTTTAAAGAAGTAATTACAGGGACTGCTACTTCAATTCTATCCCTTTTAGGGATTGATGCTGATCCAATTCAGAGTAAGGAGCATATTTTAATTTCAAAAATTCTCGCTGACTCATGGAGCAAATCAAAAAACCTAAATATCGCAGATTTGATCAGGCATATTCAATCTCCATTGTTTCAGAAAGTTGGAGTGTTTGATGTAGATACGTTCTACCCGCTTAAGGAAAGGATGAAACTGGCAATGACCCTGAATAATTTGTTGGCCTCGCCTGGATTTGAAACCTGGATGGATGGTACACCTCTTGATGTTAGCAGCCTATTGTACACACCTGAAGGGAAACCTAAAATTTCTATCTTTTCTATTTCCCATTTGTCTGATTCAGAACGAATGTTTTTTGTGAGTCTTTTGCTCAACGAAATGGTTTCATGGATGAGAACTCAGGATGGCACCTCAAGTCTGAGGGCCTTGTTATATATGGATGAAATTTATGGATATTTTCCACCCACAGCATCTCCTCCATCTAAAACACCTATGTTAACCCTGTTAAAACAGGCTAGAGCCTTTGGTTTGGGTGTTTTGCTTTCAACTCAAAATCCAGTTGACCTGGATTATAAAGGATTATCAAATACAGGGACCTGGTTTATAGGAAGATTACAAACGGATAGGGATAAGCAAAGAATGTTGGACGGACTTGAAGGAGTTGGTGGAACAGGCGGAGATGGATTAAGTAGAAATGATTTGGATAATCTAATTTCATCTCTGGGGAAAAGGAAATTCCTCCTACACAATGTTCATGAAAGCAAACCGGTTGTATTTAATACAAGGTGGGTTTTATCCTATTTAAGAGGACCACTTACCTCTCCACAGATTAAGGAATTAATGAAGGATAAAGCTCTTCCTGAGGCATCTCCTATGCTTGAAAAGGGAAAAGTAATAGTTAAAGAAAGCAAAAGTTTTTCAGAAGAGATAATTACTGAGAAACCTCTACTACCTCCCGGAATTATTGAGAAGTATATGCTTCCACAAAAGCCGAAACCAGCTGGTGCATCTATTCAATATCGACCCAGGTTGTTAGGTTCAGGAAAGCTACACTTCATTAGTGCAAAGGCCAAATTAGATTATTGGAATGAAATGGCTGTTTTGATGGCTTTTCCTGAGGAAGTATCTGAGCCTTTATGGGACGAGGCAGAATTTTATGAAAACATAGAGTTTGATTTGGAAGAAAGTATGCTTCAGGATGCAATATTCAAATCCCTACCAAAGTCTGCCTCAAATGTTAAAAGCTATCTTGCC
>JASJGS010000079.1:0-4808 GCA_033791445.1 Bacteroidales bacterium
CCAGGTAAAAATGGGATCTCCTCAATTAATCGATATTCTTCATCATGAGATAATGCCAAATAGCGAATTTATTTTTTTGAACCAGCCCTTTTTTAGGTAAATTTGGAAATAATTTTACTGATATCTTAACACTCAAATTATGAAAATTAAATTCCTTTTACCGTTTGTCATAACCATGATGGCAATAGGTTGTAATGTAAAAAATCAAGTTCAGGTATTACAGGTGCCTGGAAAAGATCAATATTGCGAAATTAATGAAAATGGGATATCGGTGCTTCCAAGTGGCCGTTATGCTACACCCGTTGGGCAAATGTTGCGAATCACACATGATCCATTTGGCATGGCTGTTTCACCCAGTGGAGAAAAGGCTGTTACCCTGCACAATGGAGTGTTTACCATCATTGACCTTAATTCATTTAAGGCAGTAAGAGTACCCAGTTATAATGGACAAATTATTTCACCTTTATCGAATGGTTCTTTTTTGGGAGTCGCATTTTCTGATGATTCTCAAAAAGTTTATTTAAGTGGAGGTGACAATGGTGCAGTAATCATCTATGATATAGATAATTTTACCAGGCTTGATTCCATCTCATTGAATGGTACTATTAATGGGGTTAACTACCAGGATAGTTTTACATCTGACTTGCTTTTTAATGAGGAAGAAAATGAATTACTCGTGCTTGATAGGGGCAATTTTAGGATGGTTCGAATAGACCTTACCACTAAAAAATTAACTGCCTCGATTCCGGTAGGACGCCAGCCATTTGGACTTGCTTTAACACCTGATAAAAAACAGGCCTTCGTGGCCAATGTAGGGATGTATTCTTACCCTCTTATTGAAGGGGCTACACCTGAAAATTATGATTCCCTTATGATTTCTCACCATCCATACGGAGACAATACAAAAGAATCAATAGAAGGTACTGTAGTGGAGGGCAGGAATATACCTGGACTTGGTAGTCCGTTACACCCAGACGCTATGAGCGTTTTTACCATTGATTTGAAGAGTAATTCAGTAATAAGTAAGTTCAAAACAGGCTACCAGATAGGCCAAACAGTTGAGGATGCAGAAGTAGTCGGTGGTGCTAGCCCCAATTCCATTGCCGTAGGCGAGCAGTTCGCTTATGTTACGAATGCAACCAATGACAACATTACTATCATTGATCATAAAAACCATGAAATAGTGGGTCATATACCCATTCTGGTTGATGAACGCATTGATAAACTGAGAGGTTCATTGCCCTTTGGAATTACTATGAGTAAGGACGAAAATACCCTTTATGTGGCTCTTTTAGGATTCAATGCTGTGGCAGTAATTGATATCCCCAGCCAAACTACAAAAGGATTGATCCCTTCTGGTTGGGGACCTACCCGGGTTGAGTTATCTAAAGATGAAAAAGACCTGTACATAATAAGTTGCAGAGGTTTGGGTGCTGGTCCAAATGGGGGTGAAGTATTTGTTGAACCCCCACAGGGAGACTACATTGGGGATATTCAACTGGGAACATTCCAAAAGGTCAAAATTCCTGATGAAGATGAGTTAGCAGAATATACTGCCCAGTCAATTGATAACACCTTTATTGAAGAAACCATTCTGGATGATGGAAAGAACCCCTTGCCACCATTACCTGGACTGCGTGAAACCCCAATAAAGCATGTGGTATATATTACCAAGGAAAACAGAACATATGATGAGGTATTTGGACAATTGAAAAATGGGATAGGAGATAGTACTCTCGCCCGATATGGAGTGAATAATGAATATACACTACCTGATTTTGTAAGGGAGGACTTCCAGAATTTAAGAATTTCTCCCAACCATATAAAGGCGGCTAATCAATTTGCCTTTTCTGACAATTACTATTGTGACAGTGATGCTTCAGTGCATGGTCACCATTGGCTGGTAGGAGTAATTCCCAACGAGTGGGTGGAAGCCAATGCAAGTACTAGTAAATCAGCCATGGAGTTCTCAAAAGCTCCCGGGCGACGTTTTCCAGGTACTATTGGCAGCGTTGATCCGGAGGATTATGCAGAGATAGGTGGACTATGGGAAGCCCTGGAAAGACAAAATGTTAGCTTTTATAATTTTGGACAGGCCAACGAAACAGCTCACGTCAGGGAGGAATGGTATGACACCAATACCGGAGCTGCCCATGGGGTAATGGTTCCCATGCAGAATGCTCTGTTCAAGAGAACCAGTCATAACTATGCTGGTTATAACATGAACATTCCGGACCAATACAGGATGGATCAGTTTGAATCGGAATTTACTAAAAAATGGATTGAAGGAGACGAAGAAATGCCTTCTCTCGTTACCATGATGATCCCAAACGATCACGGTGCCGGCGTTCGTCCGGAAGATGGATATCCATACCCACAATCATTCATGGTTGACAATGACCTGGCAGTAGGTCGTGTATTGCATTTTCTATCCAGAACCAAATACTGGAAAGACATGCTTGTTATCATCACCGAGGACGATCCACAGGGAGGAGTAGATCATGTGGATGCACATCGGTCTATATTAATGATGGCTGGACCCTATGTAAAGAAGGGATATGTGTCTCATACACATGCAAACTTTGGTTCCATCCTAAAAGTAATATACAACATCCTGAATGTCCCCTATGTGAATCATTTTGATATAACCGCTTCCCTGTTACAGGACTTTTTTACAGCTGAACCAGATTATACGCCATATACACTGGAACGTCACGATGAACGAATGTACAATGCTGAATTGTCTATGAAAAAGTATAATAAAATCATCGACTGGCGAAAAATAGAACAGGGGCCACCCATGGATAGTGAAGATGATTTACGGGAAAAGCATTATAAAAGTAAAGGAGAGGAATAAAGTTGTACTGTTTTGATTCTTGAAGGTTGAAAAGTTCTGGTTAGAAATTTCACTTTTTTTATTCTGCTTTTGCCAATTTTGGATGAGAGAACCACCAATTTTTTTCAATGCCAACAATTGCCTTGTGTATCTCATACTGACATAGAACAGAGTCATGTTTGCCATAACAAGATTCACCTTTAGGATCATTTATATATAACTCCTGGAGTATAGGCAATGCTTTATTTGAGCGGATTTGCCCTAATGTCCATATAGCATCATGAGTTCGATCCTCTGCAGGCTTACTTTCATCTAGCATATATAAGATTAATGCCTCTTCGGTCTGTTCATTATATTGCTCTTTAGCAAGTTTAATGTTTTCCTTAACGCTTTGTCCGATCCATATATGTATTGCCAGAAACGAAGCCAAAATTAGGACAACAACAAGCATGCTGGAGATCATAAGAATTCGTTTCATTTTATAAATTATTGTTCAAATCTATTTTTCGTATTCATCTCTCATAAGCAGCAATAATTTCATCCACCCTTGCATTAATTCTTTCATCTACCACCTGCCACTTTTCATTGCTTCTATACCAGGATACAATTTCTTTTACTCCTTCGGAAAAAGGGATTTTACAATTGAATTCAGGCACAAGCTTTTTAATCTTTGAATTGTCAAAAATTACAGAGTTGGCTTTGTCTCCTAAAAGGCCTGCACCCATTTCCAGGTCGTATTTTGCAATGAAATCAGACGGGATATGCACATAATTTAATGGAACACCGAGCTCATCCGCTATGAACTGGTAGATCTGGTTCCAGTTCAGCAACTCGTCCGAGGTAATGTGATAGGCTTCACCCAATGCCTTTTGTTTCCCAAACAGGCCTAGGAAACCAACTGCAAAATCACTATTGTGGGTAAGCACCCAAAGGGATGTTCCATCTCCATGGATGATGATTTTTTCACCCCTGATCATTCGGTCAAGAATGGTATAGCCCCAATCGGTAGGGATGAGGGTATTGTCATAGGTATGCGAAGGTCGAACAATGGTAACAGGGAATTTCTTAGTATCCCAGGCCTCAATCAGAATCTTCTCACACTCTGCCTTGTCGCGCGAATACTGCCAGTAAGGATTTATGAGAGGCGTTTCTTCAGTTATAGGCAATTTTGAGATGGGTTTCTCATATGCTGAGGCAGAACTTATGAAAATGTATTGTTCTGTAATGCCACTGAAAATATCAATGTCATTTTGTACCTGTTCTGGTGTGAAACTTATCCAGTTAACCACCACATCAAAGGAATAGTTACTTAATATTTCTTTGGCCTCATCAACTTTTCGAATATTTCCTTCAATATTGATAACCCCGTCAATTTTTCGGTGACTTTTCCCTCTGTTAAAGTGATAAAGTTCAATTCCTCTCTGTACTGCCATCCTTGAAACAGCTGAACTGATGATTCCGGTACCGCCTATAAATAATACTTTCATAATGTTATACTACTTAAATTTGATTATTTCATATTGAATAGGATTGGAAAGGTGAATACAACAATTAATATCCAGACTATATATACAGGTATATATCTGGCAATTGTTAATTCAACTTTGACAATATTTAGTTTTCTGAAATTTACTTTGATCAGATCTACCATTATTAAAATCAGGTTTCCAAATATCAATAGGTTCGATCCAAGAACGGCCAGCCTATTAGGCGTTATCCCATACTCACTAAGTCGATAAAATATTGCTGACAGTGCTATCAAATCAATTAAGAGAGTAATTACTGTAAGCAATAACAAAATCATCTCATTGAATTTCTGTTTTTTATCTTCAGAGGACTCAGAAATTGAAAATACAATAATTGCCATTACGCCCAACAGCATTAAATTAAAAATAAGAAGGAAATCTCTATCGTTGTAAGGATCCTGACCTGAAATAGGAATTGTAATGAGGTAAACTACCAGAGTTAAAAG
>JASJGS010000080.1:0-28761 GCA_033791445.1 Bacteroidales bacterium
AACGAAGAAGCTATTGAAGTTATCTTACAAGCTATTGAAGCCGCAGGTTATAGACCAGGAGAGGATATTTCTATATGTCTTGATCCAGCTACAAGCGAGATGTGGGAAAATGGGAAATACAAATATTTTAAATCAGACCAGTCATACAAAACTTCCGAGGAAATGGTAGCAATATGGAAAGACTGGGTGAGCAAGTATCCAATTATTTTAATTGAAGACGGGATGGCAGAAAATGATTGGGATGGTTGGAAAACAATGACAGATGAGTTAGGTGATAAGATTGAAATAGTTGGTGATGATCTTCTATGTACCAATAAAAAGATCTTGCAGGAAAGTATTGATAAAGGTGTCGCAAATTCTATTTTAATTAAACTCAACCAAATTGGCTCACTTAGTGAAACACTTGAAACTATAGAGCTTGCTAAAGCACATAATTACTATTGTTTTGTTTCACACAGATCAGGTGAAACCGAAGATCCATTTATTGCAGATCTTACAGTAGCTACAGGCACAGGTCACTTAAAAACCGGATCAGGATGTCGTAGTGAAAGAATTGCAAAATTCAACCAATTGTTAAGGATTGAAAGAATGCTTGGTAAAGATGCAGTTTTTGCAGGCCTTGGCGCATTTAAAAACGCCAGGTAGAAAGGTGTAATTATAGAAGCTTTTAAGGGATGTTTTTGAAAACATCCCTTTTTTGTTATTAATCTTCTAATGAGTTCGACTTTGTTTGAGGTTAATTAGCCTCTCTGAAAGGTAATCTTCAACTATTTCCTGTATTGAATCTTTATCTGTCATGATTACTTCCAACCCGGAAGATGTGAAATTTTCATATGCTCCCTGTCCCATACCACCGGCAATTAAAACTTCGCAATCTGAAATCTCCTTAGCCATGAGCTTGTGCTTTTCCTGAGAATGTGGCTCGAGACCATGTCCTTTAGACCCATGAGCATGTGAATGACTGTGATGATGCTCCATCTGGGCAGATTTAGGGGCAAAATGGCCGGTTTTTCTTTCCCGGAGCTCCTCGCCAATAATTTTATTTTCCTGAATTTCAAAAATTTTAAAATAGGGAGATTTACCAAAATGTTGACTGATAGTTTCCCCGTTTAATGTGACTAAAGCTATTTTCATTTTTTACATTTTTGAGTGAGTAAGTTATTTCAAAAACAAAAATAATGGTAAAATTATGAATAGGGAATTATGGAGTCATTTAAAAATCTATCATTGCCTTCATTACCCCGTCGCGATATTCAGAAACCAGTTCAAAGGCTTTTTGTGTCTCAGAAAATGGAAATCTATGAGTAATCATATCACCTGCTTGTAAACTACCTTTATCCATGAGGTCTAATACAGGCTGAACATACTCATTCTGCCGCCTCACATTAACTATTGTAATTTCTTTATGCCTGAGTTTGTCAACACTAAAAGTCCATCTGTCAAATTCAGGAATTCCTATTATCATTAATTTTCCGCCTGGCTTAAGGATTTCTATTGCCTGGTCGATGGCTTCTTGTTGCCCACAACATTCAAAAACTATGTCAAGTAATTGAGGCTCAATTTTCTTTATTTCCTCACATATTTCTGTTTTGATAGGATGGGCTGTCCAGGTTGCATTATTTGCTTTTGCTAATCCCAGTCTTTCATTAATTTTATCAGTTACATAGATAGGGCCAGAGCCAAAATATTGTGCAGCTTTCGATACACTCATTCCAATGGGGCCAAATCCTAATATGGCTGTTTTAGAACCTTTTTGAAGGTTTGACTGGGCAACTGCATAGTATCCAATGGAAAGTGGCTCGGAGAGTGCAGCTCCATCAAAACCTACAGAATCTGAAACTGGGAACAGGCTTTTCTCTGGCATAACAATAAACTCAGATAAACATCCTTCAGCCTGACCCGGATTTCCAAGAAATCTTAACTTTCTGCAGGTGTGGGTTCTTCCATTAATGCATTGGTCACACTCATAACATGGCATAGCTGGATCAATAGCAACAAAGTTCCCAGGTTTGATCCTGCTAACTTTTCCTCCTACTTTTTCCACCACTCCTGCTCCTTCATGACCAATAGTAAAAGGGTATTCCACTATCTGGGAACCAATTTGCCCGGTTTTATAGTAATGAATATCTGAACCACACACCCCAACTGTTTTCATTCTAATTAAAACATCTGTCTCCGATAGAATTTGAGGATCTGGAACAGTAATTAGTTCCATTTTGTTTATTCCTGTCAATCTGAACGATTTCATTATTATGTTTTAATCAATTAAAAAAAGTGCTTATTACCTGCTAGCTAGTTTAAGTCATTATACTTTTTAGAATTGCCGCGTGATTTATCAACGGGATACCTATTGTTGTTTTTCTTAATCTTATCCATCATAATTTCAGGTATGTTAAAATTGTATTTACCTGCAATAAGAAATGCATACGATAAAATATCTGCCAGTTCTTCCTTGATTTTTTCTGGATCCGTTTCTTCTAACTCCTTTTCATTTTTCCATAGAAATAGCTCATTGAGTTCAGCAGCCTCAATGGATAGAGCCAGAGAGAGGTCTTTAGCATTATGGAATTGAGCCCAGTTTCGATCATCCCTGAATTGATTTAGGGCCTTCATGATTCCTTCGATTTCAGACATAGTTAATATGTTTTACTTTATTGATCAAAGATAGTATGATTGGGATTGAGGGTTGTCAATATTTGGAACTTTTTTAATGATATTAAGTGTCATTAAATTCTTAATTAACATAAAAGAAGTAAAACTGGAAGTTTTTTCCAGGGAAGGAAGTAATTGCAAATTTTTGATTTAGGCTTCTTTGGGTTAATCTACCTCTTCTTCAATCAAGGTGAAGGGAAGATTCAGCATGGCACTGAAGTCCTGGCCACATTCCTTCATATCCAGGTCATCTTCTTCAAAATGCCAGTTTATTTCGATTTGCTTATTTTTTAGATGTACCTTTTCAAGAGTTTTAAATATTCTAAGCAGAATCTTCGAGGAACTGGTATTGAAATACTCCAGATTTACATCTACTCTGGTTTGTTCAGGTGGGTTGGCCGTAAAATCATCTAACCAATCAAGTACAGGCTTAAAAAAACTATTGTGATCTTCAGGAATTGACTTGCCACTTATCTCAAAATAGTTATCAGTTGGAGAATAGGTAATATTTGGGGTTTTTAGTGCCCCTCTTATCTCCAGTGGTTTTAATTGGGAATGAGCCCCATTATCTAGCTTTGAAGGATTTTTCTCCACTTTATATATTGTAGCCTTTCCCTATTTAACGCTGATTTATTTTCAAAGTTTCAAAAAATTAAAATATTAAAAATGTGTTTCACAGTTTTAAGCTAAAATCCCATAACATTTTACCATTATTTCATTACTTATATATCAAGAATGGGTTTGATATAATTCCTGGTGAAATACAATAGCTAAAAACAAAAAAACCTTACATCTGTAAGGTTTTTAATCAACGAATATAAAATAAATTTAATCTCCTTCTGTGGCATTTTCGAGGGTTTTCATAATAATAAAAACGAAGGCTGAAGAAAGGAACAACATTACAACCAATAATAAGAAGAACTGCCACATTTCCCATTTTGCCCAGAAAGGACCAATGAGGCCTGCTAGTAAATTACCAATTGCTGTGGATCCAAGCCATGCACCTTGCATGGATCCTGAAAGGCTGGGAGGAGCTACTTTTGAAACAAAGGAGAGTCCAATGGGACTATAAAATAGTTCAGAAACTGTCAAACTGAAATATGTAGCTATAAGCCAGTAAGGTGTTACGCGCATTGAATCCGCTAAAGTACCTGAAACAAAATCCCTGGGAGCGACCAATCCCTTAGCCGCAACGATCATAATTACAAAGCTAAAACCGGCCAATAGGAGACCAATACCAATTTTTCTGGGAGAGCTAGGCTCCCAACCTCTTTTGTTTATGGCAGCAAATATCCCAATAATCAGAGGGGTAAGAAATACTATAAAAATAGGATTAAACTGCTGGAAGATAATGGGGCTGATAGGCATTTTTGGATCAAACCCACTAATCACATAATAAGCAATAGCTGCTGATACTATAGATAAGCTTGCCCCAATCAACTTTGTCACCTTGCTGTTTTTCTTTCCAAGAAGTAATACAAGGCCTATTATTGTTGTAATTAAAGGCAGGAAGGCTCTAAGATCAAAAAATGCATAAGTAATTGAAGTAACTTCAGTAAAAGTATAATCTCTTGCAAAAATTGTTAGTGTAAATCCATTTTGATGGAAAGCCATCCAGAAGAAAATGTTAACAATAAAGATGAGGCCTAATGCTACTAATCTTTTTCGATATTGCTCTGGGCTTAACTTAATCACATTTGAACTTCCATCTTGCACAGCATGTTTGTGCATAACATCAACATGTTTGTATGTTTTTCTGAATCCAATAAAGATCATCAGAGAAATAAATATACTTACAGCAGCAATACCGAATCCATAACTGTATGATTGACTTAAAGTCTCAATATAATGATTGCTGAATTCAGTTAAGTTAGTGAAAGAGTAGGAAGATCCTTCAATTATTGAGTTTTTTGCTAGTTCTGTATATTCAGTTACTTTCTCAAATGGTACCCCAGATTGAATAGAATCAAGATAATTATGAGCCATATTTGGAATATTGGCATTGTATAAAAGGTTGCCTTTTTTCATGATAAATTTGCTCATAGCTTGTGCCGCAGACGGAGCAAAGAAAGCACCAACATTAATCCCCATGTAAAAAATCCAGAATGCAGCATCTCTATATTTATCAAATTTAGAATCATCGTACAGTTTCCCGACAAGAGCCTGAAGGTTACCTTTGAAGAATCCGGTACCAAAGGAAATAATGGTCAAAGAAAGATAAATTAAAGCCTTCCCGGATCCGGGTTGAGCCAAAAGAAGATATCCACCAATCATTAAAACTATTCCGATAGTAATGGTTTTTCCAAAACCAAGCAGTTTGTCAGCAATAACTCCCCCAAGCAGAGGAATAAAATAAATTCCAAACAGAAAAGTTCCATAAACCCGACCTGCTTCTTCTGCATTCATTCCAAATTTTGCCTGTATAAAAAGAACAAATATTGCAAGCATGGTATAGTAACCAAATCGCTCACCCATATTTGCAAATAAAAAAACGTATAATCCTTTGGGGTGTCCTTTTAACATGATGAATAGATTTTAAGTTGAATTATAAATTTTACGAAGGAACAAATATAGAAATCTTTTTTGTAGGAGACCTATTTGAAAACTCCCCGTCAACAATTTGCATAAAAAGTTTTTTTTAAGGAAGGAAGAAATTAAATTTGTAGTAGCTTGCTTATTGGAATGAGATGTAAATATTTAATTAAAAGGTAAATGTCGTCAGAATTACCAATAAAGATTTTTAAAACAGGCCAAATTCGGGAAATTGATGCATATACTATAGAAAATGAGCCAATTACCTCCATTGATTTGATGGAAAGAGCGGCTTTGTCAATTTCTAACTGGATAGTTGCACATTATTCCAATTCCACTTCTGTTAAAGTTTTTGCAGGTACTGGAAATAATGGGGGAGATGGTTTAGCATTAGCCAGGTTGCTCTCTAATGAGGGTTTTAAGGTTGCTACCTATCTTATTAAATTTGCAGGTAAGTCATCTGCCGACTATAGAATTAATTTAGCCAGGCTTGAAAATCAAAATAAGGTAATTATAGAAGACATAATTGAAGAAAATGATTTCCCAGTTTTGAGTAAAGAGGATTTGGTAGTGGATGCCATTTTTGGTTCAGGACTTACCCGTCCACTATCAGGATCTTTTGCAAGTATTATTGAGCATATAAATAAATCGGCAGAAGAGATTATTGCCATTGACATGCCTTCTGGACTGATGGGGGAAAGTAATCCGGAGAGCAAAGTTGAAAACATTATAAATGCTAGCTTTACCTTAAGCTTTCAGTTTCCAAAGCTTTCCTTTTTATTTGCAGAAAATGAGATTTTTACAGGTGATTGGGATATTCTACCGATAGGCTTACATCCAACTTCAATTCAAGAGACAAAAACCCCTTATCTTTTTATTACTGAAGGCTTTGTTCTGGCAAATAAAATAAAAAGAAAAAGATTTGGTCATAAAGGTAATTTTGGGCATGCACTATTGATATCGGGTTGCTATGGAAAGATGGGTGCAGCAGTACTTGCCTCCAGGGCTTGCTTAAACTCAGGAGTTGGATTGCTTACTGTTCATATACCCAGGATGGGAAACGATATTTTACAAATATCTGTACCGGAAGCCATGTTAAGTCTTGATCAGTCAGATATTTTATTCTCTCAGCCACCGGAATTATCAGAATTCAATTCTATTGGTGTTGGACCTGCCCTTGGTTGTAGGAATAATTCTCAGGCAGGTCTCCATAGCCTTATTCAGGCTGCCCAGAATCCAATGGTTTTAGATGCTGATGCTTTAAACATTTTAGCTCAAAATCCGGAATGGATTAATGAACTTCCGGAAAACAGTATATTAACTCCTCACCCGAAGGAGTTTGAAAGATTAACCAGAAAAGTCAAGAATGGCTATGACCGTCATTTATTACAATTAGAATTCGCGGCTAAACATAAAGTAATCGTTATTTTAAAGGGGGCATTTACCTCAATTGCCTGTCCAGATGGTAGATGTTATTTTAACTCAAGCGGTAATCCAGGGATGGCAACTGCAGGTAGTGGAGATGTTTTAACCGGAATTATCTTGGGATTGCTGAGTCAGGGATATGAGCCATATTTGGCAGCCATTATAGGTGTATATATTCATGGGTCAGCCGGAGATATTGCCAGGGAGTATCTGGGAGAAGAGGCATTAACTGCATCTGATATTATTGATAATATTGGAAATGCTTTTTTAGATTTAAATTGATGAAATTAGTTTTTGACTTAGATATAAACAGGATTATTGCTTAGTTTTACATCAAATTAATTCCAATATAAAATGAAATTTTTAAGAATTCTATTTGTAACGGCCATAATATTATACATGTATTCCTGTCAGACAACTGAACCAACCATTAGCAGGACTGTTCAGCCTCTGGATCAGGGAATATCTGCCTCATCTAATCCTATTATATATGCCTTGCCTCGTACTGTTTTGAGAGTTGAGGCAACAGCATTGAAGATAACCAGCAAGAGAGGCCCATATTACAGGTATGGTAAAAAATACCTGGGTATTGAAGAAGGTATTGAACAGGATCATGTAGATTGGGTTCTTTCGGATGTCAAAATTGATTCCTATGAGGATATTGATCCTGAGCAATACTACGTGGTAAATTCAACCGGCAATGTTTATTCAAACTATATGCAATTAACCAGGCAAGGCCTGATACTATGCTCTAATCCAAATATGTACAGGGGTCTGAAGACCATTCAGGAACCAGTCAGTGAAGAAGAAAATGTGATTTTTTTTGGCGATAAGTCGGTAAAGAAAAATTTAAACCAAAAATCAGATACAGTATATCGACTTATTGAATCAGATACTGGATTTGTGCGTGTTCCTCATGTACAATTAAGATCTAATCTCAAAAGTGATGATCAGAAAGCGAAAGAAGCATCCGACTTTATAATTAAAGTACGAAAAAGGAGATTTAAATTATTATCAGGACAGTATGATGTGTTTCCAGAAGGTTTAGCATTGGAATATGCTGTTAAGGAACTTACAAGGCTTGAGAATGAATACCTTGCGCTTTTTGTCGGCAAGAAAATTATTGAGGAGAAGATGAAGACCTTTGAGTTTATACCTGAAAAAGAACAAAATGGGAATGGTACGGTACTTTTTAGATTTTCCTTAGATAATGGGATTGTACCTGAAAATGACCTGACGGGTAGACCTATTAATCTCAGAATTGAAGAACTAAATGATGCTGGGCAATTTGCAAAACTGGAAAATCAGGATGAAACAATAAAAAGATCAGATCTGGTTTATAGAGTTCCAAATCCATGCAATATTGAAGTTGTTGATGGCAAAACAGTTTTATCTGAAAAAAGACTATTGGTGAATCAGCTAGGAACGATATTTCGTCTGCCCGATAATCTTTACCTCAGTCCTCAGAAATAGTTTGAATTAAATTTGGATTATGCCCTTGTATAGGGCAGTAAGGCCTATTGAACTTTTCCTTCAAAGGTTTTAATAAAATCTTGATAGCTAATACCTTTTTTATAACCGTCCTGGACAAAGAAATTTAAGATTGGCTCCAAATCTTTTGCTGTAAGATATCCAGGAACAACAGTTAAAAGCTGCAAGTTTTCATCCATATATGCTGCGGATGGATATGACATTTTGCCCTGCAACATAGCAACTGCCAGCTGATGAGGATTTCTTGAACCATCACCCTCATTGACAAAGGTTTTACCGCCAAAATCAATTGGCTCTTTCGATTCAGCATTAAATTTAACCGCATAAAACTCTGAATTTAAAAGCTCTACAATTACTGGATCAATAAAAGTGGTCTGATCCAACTTTTTGCACCACCCACACCAATCAGTATATAAATCGACAAATATTTTCCTTGGATTTTCTTCATTTAATTTTGTTACTGCTTCAATACTATACCATTTTACTTTGGTATTGTTTTGCGCATTTAAAGAAGATCCGAATCCTACTGTTAATAAGGCAAGTAATAAGGTGAGAGCTAATATCTTTTTCATATCAATTAATTTAAAATCATATGTTATAAAGCATATTGTGCAAAAAGTATACCAAGCTTGGAAATATTGATATATGTACAAATATGGATATATGTTTCATGCTTAATTGTCTGATAACTGACAGAAAACCAGTACGAATTTGATTGATAATATGATGTGGTTTTACGGATTCCTAAAGAAATAGTTAGCCTAAAAAGTAATCCAATTAACATTTACCAGGTATATCCATAATGTCTGTATAATTTTTATATTTTTGAAGCCATATATAAACTAATCAACTAAAAATGGAAGCATTACAAAAAACTCTTCGAGATAAACCTGCTGTAAGATGGTTTGTGTTGGTATTAATAAGCATGCTAATGTTCTCAACCTATTGGTTTCAGGACTTTTTCTCCGGTCTGAAAGGGCTTATGGAGTCCGAAATGGGTTTTTCCAGTTCGGAATTCGGTCGAATGATTGGACTCACTACCATTGCCAATGTGTTTGGAATGATCATCGTCGGCGGAATTATGCTGGATAAGTGGGGAATACGAATCGCAGGTATAGTATTCGGTGGTTTGGCTACTTTAGGTGCTACTATTACAGCCCTGGCCTCCTATGGTTTTTTTGGAGAAAGTCATTCAACACAGCTTACCATGATGATAATTGGAAGGATTATGTTTGGTTCCGGTTTAGAAGTAGTTTGTGTTGTTGCAACTCGTACAATTGTTAAGTGGTTTAAAGGCTATGAATTGGCACTTGCCATGGCAATTAATATGGGCTTTGGTCGCCTTGGGTCAGCCATGGGAATAGCCTTGTCAATAGATGTTGGAGGTGGAAGTGTACCTCCTGCTGTTGCATTTGCGGCAACTTTAATCGGAATAACTCTCATTATCTTCCTTATTTATACAGTATTTGATATAAAGCTTGATCGTCAGATGGGGGTAACTTCACAAGGATCAGGAGAAGATTTCAAATTCGAAGATTTGGTAAAACTAATCACAAACAAATCATTTCTTTATATCGCATTGCTTTGCGTATCTTTTTATGCCGCAGTTTTTCCATTTATTCAGTATGCTCCAGACTTAATGGTGAATAAATTTGGGTTTTCCTACAATCTTCCGGAATCAGCGGAATACTTTTCAATATTTGGCAGTGTTTCCTTAGGAAATGCGCTCATTTTTATTGGCCTCTTTATATTTGGAATCAGCTTTTCGATGATACCGGCTCAAATGAAAACTACAGGAGCAAAGATTTTATCCTTATTGATAATATTTGCCCTATTTGTTGCATTTATTGGTTCATTATGGGGAACGATATCATTATGGTTAAAAAATGGACCAAAAACTGCTAGTTTAATTCCTATGGGAACTATTTTATTTACACCCATTTTTGGCAGTTACATCGATAGGAAAGGAAAAGCTGCTTCTGTAATGATCCTTGGATCATTACTTTTAATATTTGCCCATATTTCACTTTCCTTATTCAATAGTGTGATTCTTGGTTATCTGGGTCTTCTAAGTCTGGGTATTGCTTTTTCTTTGGTACCTGCAGCTATGTGGCCTTCTGTGGCAAAAATCGTTCAAGAAAGTCGATTGGGAACCGCTTATGCAACTATGTTTACTATCCAGAATATTGGTTTGTTGGCATTTTTCTGGGGCATAGGAAAAGTACTTGATATTGTTAATCCTGAAGTCGTTGCTAAGCTTGACTCAGCAAGAGATACGTTAGAAAGCCAGGGACTGTCATCGGTTGAAGTAAGTGAACGTATTACAGAGATGAGGGTTCTGGGTGAAATTCCACCTTATAATTATTTTGTTCCAATTTTTATGCTCGTTATTCTTGGTGTAATTTCAATATTCTTGTCTTTACAGCTAAAGAAAGCAGATGCTAAGCAAGGATACGGATTAGAATTACCCTTTGGAAACTTAAAAGAGGAAGCATAGTTGATTTTGAACTAATTAATGAAATTAATATTTAATAAATGTAATGATATGAGTACTAAAATAAGTGAACTTGATCCAAAAATACTGTGGAAGCATTTTTACAGTCTTACCCAGATACCTCGACCCTCAAAAAAAGAGGAACAGGTAATTGCATATATGAAGAAGTTTGGTGAAGATCTGGGCCTTGAAACTATTGTAGATGAGGTTGGAAACGTTATCATCAAAAAACCTGCAACACCTGGAATGGAAAATAGAAAAGGGGTTGTATTACAGGGGCACCTTGACATGGTACCGCAAAAAAATAGCGATAAGGTACATGATTTTGAAAAAGATCCGATTGAGGCCTTTGTTGATGGTGATTGGGTTACTGCGAATGATACAACTCTTGGCGCTGATAATGGGATAGGCGTTGCAGCAGCTATGGGGGTGCTTGAATCAAATGACTTGAAACACGGTCCAGTTGAGGCACTATTTACCATTGATGAGGAAACAGGAATGACCGGTGCTTTTGGATTGAAGCCAGGTGTTTTGAATGGCGATATTTTATTGAATATGGATTCAGAAGATGAAGGGGAATTGTACGTTGGATGTGCTGGAGGAACCAATGCCAATATTTCATTTAACTATGAGGAAAAATCGGTTCCTGCCGGTCATATTGCACTCAAATTAGAAGTTAGTGGCCTGAAAGGTGGACATTCAGGTATTGATATTCCTTTGTTCAGGGGCAACTCAAATAAACTTCTTAACCGATTTCTCTGGTATGGAATTCGCAATCATGGGATGTGCATATCCAGTATTGATGGGGGAAGTTTGAGAAATGCTATTCCGCGAGAATCAAATGCGATAGTTACTATCCCTGGAAATGAGAAGAGCAATGTTCTACAATGGGTGGAGAAAATGGAGGAAATATACCAGGCTGAGTATAGTGGTGTTGAACCGGACCTACAATTTAAAGCCAGGGGGTGTGAGCTACCTGGATCAGTGATGGATGGGAAAACCCAAAAAGCTTTGGTTGATGCTGTTTATGCAGCTCCCAATAATGTAATTCGAATGAGCAATGATATGGAAGGCCTGGTTGAAACTTCCACAAATATGGCTGTCATTAAGTCACATGATGGTGTTGTTGATATCCAGTGTTTACTTCGAAGTTCCGTTGACAGTGGCATGGTTGATCTTAAAAATACTTTCATTTCTGTATTTGAACCTGCAGGTGCAAAAATTGAATTCGATGGTGAGTACCCTGGCTGGAAACCCAACATGGAATCTGCTATACTTAAAACTATGCAAAATGTATATAATGATAAGTATGGCAAAATACCTGAAATTAAAGGTATCCATGCTGGTCTTGAATGTGGATTATTAGGAGGTGTTTATCCAAACTTGGATATGATTTCATTTGGACCAACAATTCGTTTCCCTCATTCTCCGGACGAAAAAATAAATATTGAAACTGTAAATAAATTCTGGGACTTTCTTGTGGCAACACTCGAAAATATTCCTGAATAATAAAATGGCTAGTTACTTTTACATTATAAGGTTGTTCATTTTATGGATAACCTTTTTTGCTTGTAATATCTCCCATTAGGTTTGTTGGTTATTATTGACTGAATAAAACTTTTGTTCGTATATGGATGATAATCATAGTTTTGTTTTATAAAATTCACTATATTTGCTGTATGCATTCGACTGATATACATATTAAAAAGTATAAGAAGGCATTCTACCCACGTCTTTTTGAATGTTGGATGTGGTGATTCTTTCTTGACTTGTGGGTAAGTCAAATCCTATATTCCCCTCCATTTCACTTTCGTTTTGAATTTTAATTAATATCTTATTTTATCGCGTATGAAAGGTTTGATCTTCGACATCAAACGTTTTGCTATTCATGATGGACCAGGGGTTCGGATAACAATTTTCTTTAAGGGTTGTCCGCTTGGGTGCTGGTGGTGCCATAATCCTGAAAGTCGCAACTCAAACCCGGAGAAGGTGCTTCGTGAGCAAAAAGTAAAAGGTAAAGTGTTTGAAGTTGAGGAAGCAGTTGGAACCTGGATGACAGTTGATGAGCTAATGCCAGAGATTGAAAAGGAAAGGATCTTTTTTGAAGATTCTGATGGGGGAGTTACTTTTTCAGGTGGTGAGCCTTTGCAACAACATGACTTCTTAAATCAGTTGTTATCGAAATGCAATCAGAATTCAATTCATACAGCTCTTGATACAACAGGATTCGCGTCAAAAGAGGTTATATTAAAGATTATGGATAAAGTTGATTTATTCCTTTATGATATTAAACATCTGGACGATACTATACACAAAAAGTTCACAGGCATTTCCAATAGGGTGATCTTTGAGAATATGAAATTACTTTATGATAATGGAAAAAATATTAATATTCGATTCCCCGTTATCCCTGGAGTGAATAATGATGCAGCTCATATTGATTCACTTCAATCATATTTAATGAATGAAGTGCCAAAAATGAAGAATATAGACCTTTTACCATACCATAATATAGCTGATCATAAATATAAAAAGTTTAAGCTGGAGAACAGGATGAAGGATGTTGAAAAAACTCAGGGAATGGAAATAGAAGATATTAAGGTATCCTTTGAGGAAAAAGGTTTCCAGGTGCAGGTAGGAGGATGATTTTTATTTAATAAACATTGATTTTGAATAATATGAAAGCGATGACAGAGAGAGCAAGAGTATTAAGAGAACGGAGTCTAAATGCCGTCAATAGAATATCTGCCGAAAGAGCATTATTGGTAACAGAGTATTATAAGAGTAATGATGCTGGCCAGGTCAGTATTCCTGTTCAAAGAGCTCAAACCTTAAAATATATTCTTGAGAATAAGTACATCTGTATAAACGACCTGGAATTAATTGTAGGAGAGAGAGGCCCTGCTCCGAAGGCAACACCAACCTACCCTGAAATTACACTCCATTCAGTTCAGGATCTGGAGATTCTTGATTCCCGTAAAAAGGTGTTCTTTAAAGTTGATGATGAGACGAAGAACGCTTTCAGAAAAATAATCATTCCATTCTGGGAGGGCAAAACCAACCGTGACAGGATAATGAATGCTATGTCACCAGACTGGCATGATGCATATAGAGCAGGCATATTTACTGAGTTTCAGGAGCAGCGTTCCCCAGGTCATACCGTATTGGGGGGTAAAGTATTTAGAAGGGGTATGTTATCATTTATTGAGGAGATAAATGAAACAATTGAAGAACTTGACTTTGCTAATGATTTGCGAGCATACGATAAAAGAGAAGAATTAAAAGCAATGAAAATTGCAACTGAGGCTCTAATTCTCTATGCCCAAAGACATGCTGAAAAACTAAGGAAGTTAGCGGCTGAAGAAATTGATCCAGTGCGTAAGGAAGAGCTGGAGAACATGGCATATATTTGTTCCAAAGTTCCTGCCAATGCCCCTGAAACATTTCATGAGGCTTTGCAGTATTACTGGTTTGTCCATCTTGGTGTGATTACTGAGTTAAACCCATGGGATTCTTTTAATCCTGGTCGCCTTGATCAACATCTATATCCATTTTATGAAAAAGAATTAAACGATGGGACATTAACAAAAGACTCTGTATATGAACTGCTTCAGTGTTTCTGGGTGAAGTTTAACAATCATCCTGCACCTCCAAAGATTGGAATTACTGCATTGGAAAGTAATACTTATACTGATTTTTCTTTGATAAATGTTGGAGGTCTTAAAGAGGATGGATCAGATGCCACAAATGACTTGAGCTTTATAATCCTTGATGTTATTGAGGAAATGAGAATTCTTCAACCGTCCTCGATGTTGCAGATTAGCAAGAAGAATCCTGAAAAATTGCTTCAACGGGCTATTAAGGTCGTAAAAACCGGATTTGGCCAGCCCTCAATTTTTAATACAGATGCTATTATACAAGAACTTGTAAGACAGGGTAAAACAATAGAAGATGCCAGAAATGGGGGTGCCAGTGGCTGTGTTGAAAGTGGTGCTTTTGGAACAGAAGCGTATTTTCTAACCGGTTATTTTAACCTTACAAAGATTCTTGAGATTACATTCAATAATGGTTTTGATAAGCGAACAGAAAAGCAAATAGGACTGAAAACCGGAAATCCTGTTGATTTTGAATCTTATGAAGAATTATTGGCGGCTTATAATAAGCAACTTAATCACTTTATCAATATTAAAATTCAGGGTAATAACATTATAGAAAGGATCTATGCAAGCTATTTGCCAGCACCTTTTTTATCTGTATTAATTGATGATTGTATTTCCAATGGAGTTGATTACAATGCTGGTGGAGCAAGGTACAATACCAGCTACATTCAAGGGGTTGGACTTGGTAGTCTAACAGATAGTCTAACTTCAATTAAATACAATGTTTTTGATAAGAAGAACATATCGATGTCACAACTTACAGATGCTTTAAAAGAAGATTTTGTCGGGGAGGAAAAAATGCAGCATATGTTTATTTATCAGACTCCAAAATTTGGAAACGATGATGATTATGCTGATGAACAGGCTGTAAAAGTTTTTGAAATGTTTTATGATGCTGTTAATGGAAGGCCCACTGCTCGAGGAGGGACCTTTAGAATTAATATGCTTCCTACCACTTCGCATGTTTATTTTGGAAGTGTAATTACTGCCACACCTGATGGTAGGAATGCAAATCAGCCTCTGTCTGAGGGGATTTCTCCAGTTCAAGGTTCAGATAGAAAAGGTCCAACTTCAGTAATTCGATCTGCAGCAAAAATAGATCATATTAAAACAGGAGGAACACTTTTAAATCAAAAATTTGCTCCGCAATTCTTTAATTCTGATTCCAGTATTTCCAGGGTTGGAAGTCTTGTTCGTTCCTACTTCCGTCTGGATGGACATCATATTCAGTTTAATGTTGTAAATGCTGAAACCTTAAAAGATGCAAAATTGCATCCTGAAAAAAATCGGGATCTTATTGTCCGTGTTGCCGGATACAGTGATTATTTTAATGATCTTGGAGAGGATTTGCAGAATGAGATAATTCGAAGGACGGAACACGATGAAATATAAGATATACGGGACTCAAACATTTGAATAGAGAACCTGAGATTACTTTACTCGGAGTCCCATTATTAGAATATCATCCACCTGGTCATCGTCTCCCATCCAGGTATTTAATTCTTTGGCTAGGATCTTTTTTTGTTGATGCATTAGTTTTGGATGGATCTTTAAAAGCAGATTCCTAAATCGAACAATTTTGAACTTTTTATTATCTGGTCCACCAAATTGATCTGCGTACCCATCTGTGAACAGATAGAGGGCATCATTTGGTTTTAATTTAATCTTATGATTGGTAAAAGGAGTTTCTCTGATATAATGAATACCAATAGGCATTTTATCACCTCTTATTATTCTTAACTCACCATCTCTAATTACATACATTGGGTTGTATGCACCGGCATATTGGAGCATATATGATTTTTTATCGAATATGCAAAGACTCATATCCATTCCATCTGTGGTCTCATAGTCGCGACCAGTTTGATGTAGGGCCACTTTGAGGTTTCTTCTCAATCGATTTAATATGGTACTTGCCGTTGTAATTTTATAGTTATTTCTAATTTCATCCAGTAAAGAATTTCCCAGGATACTCATAAATGCTCCAGGTACACCATGGCCTGTGCAATCAGCCACGGCAATGATTACTTTATTGTCTTTTTCACTAACCCAATAGAAATCACCACTTACTATGTCTCTGGGTTTATAATAAATGAAGAACTCTGGCATGATTTCACGTAGAGTATCTTTGGGAGGTAATATTGCTGTTTGAATTCTCTTACCATAGGATATACTGTCTGTAATCTCCTCTTTTTGATGAATGATTTCATCTTTTTGTTTTTCAATTTCTTCTTTCTGTCTGGCAATTTCTTCCGTTCTTTCTTGGACTTTAGTCTCCAGAAACTTTTTGTCATTTAGAAGTTTACGTTCCCTGAGGATGATAATCAAATATAGAAAACCGAGGATACCCATAGCTATCAGCAGGTAAAACCAAACGGAATCTGTAAAAGCTGGTTTTGGTTCTTTTATATAGAAATCAGTTACAACTGTAGAGCTTATTTTTCCTAATACATTTCGAGCCTGAATATGCATTTTATAATCGCCTGGAGGTAGAAAAGGGATCTCAATAAACCTGTCATTTGTCCAGGGACGCCAATCTTGATCAAAATTCTCAATATAGTACTGGTGTTCAACTAGTTCTGGCTTAAGGTAAAAGGAGGTTTGTATAGAAAGCCTCAAGGGTAGATCGGCTTTATCCAGATTCATACTCCCAAGTTTCAACCGCTTTCCTTCCTGGTCTGTTATACTTTCTACAAAAACTTCAACCTTTTCTTTGATATGTAAACTATCAGTGTATAAAATCTTGCTGATATGATTATGCCCATCAATTACCCAAAGGTTTTTATTCGCATCAGATTGCAGATATCTAACATTTTCAAATAATCTCAAATAGGTAACCTGCCTCGATTCCGTTTCATCTTTTTGATTTAGAGTTATCCATGTACCTCGATCATTTACCCAGATGGTACCATCCCTGGGGAAAATATATCGGATAAACTCCATGTTTGTAAATAGCGGAGAATTTATTCTTTCAATTTCCTCATCTTCTTCATCAAATCTGAAAATTCCTGAAGAAGTAAAAAATGTTGGTTCACCAGAAATCTCTTTTACAAATACATTTTCAGAATACAGTGATGATAATCCATAAATATTTTGAACAACGGGGTTCTCATTGTCCAATTTAACTTTAATTACACGGGTATCAGATCCCAGCCACAGATTGTAGTCGTTTTCAAGGATAGAGTAGACGGGTGTTTGAACAGGAAAAAAGTTATGATTGATAATAACTGACTCATCAGTAAAGTCAACAGTTTCTAATCCAGTCTCAGTTCCAACATATATACGATCAGGATTAGTGGTTGAAGGATATATTGAATTTATGTAGGCATTGCCTATAATAAGTTCACTTTTGTTATTTTTAATCTGGTACAGCCCAATATTGGAGGCTACCAGTAATCGACCTCTGAATGAAATAAGTTGTTTGCATTTTGCATTCAGGTTTGCAACCTTCGAGAATTTATAGGATATTGATTCCAGCCGTCTTAAATTCTTCCTGGTAAACTTTTGTCTTGAAGGGGTTGGCGTATATATTATGCCCGACTCAATAATTTCTGACTTGTTTTTGTTGCTCATATCTTTCTCCGAAAGAGAGCTAGATTTCTTATTGTTTTTTTTGGAAAAAAGTCTGGCAAACAGTCCTTGTTTGACCCCTTTTGTTTGCTTCGTATCTCCATTCTTAGCCAGGTTGGGTTCCGTATCCAATTCATATTCCTGTCTTATTTGATCCTGGCTTTTTAGTTGACTGCTTTCCACTGTAATAATGGTCTGGCTATAGTTTCTTACCTTTTGCAGGAAAAATACTCCTTCACTGGTAGAAACATATACTTTATCATTAAATTGGATAACTTCTGATAAGTTGCCCTCCAGTCCTTGAAAGACATTGTATACTCGAACCGGTAATGTCAGATCAATTCTTGTTGCACCAAATTCATGGGTGAGCCATAAGCCATTTCCCTTGTCGCTGGCAATTGCGTAAATCTCATCATCAGGTAATCCAGCTTGATAATTAAGTATAAAATTGGTCTTATTGGTTTCTGTATCTACTATTAAGCATCCGCCAGTTAATGTAGTGAGAGCCATTTGGTTCTCCGATAATCTAATTCCATCTGAAACCACTGCATTGAATAAATATTCTTCATCTTCAATAATATAGTCTTTAAATTCGGTCCCATCAAAGAGGTAAAGAAAACTATTATTAGTGGCCACAAGAGTCTGTGATTCGTTAAATGGAAGGAAAAAGGAGATGGATACGTTGTCAAATAAATTACCTTCGGGTAGTGGAATTAGTGAATTTTTTTTCTCCATGGAAATCCCTCGGTCCTTAATATTGACATAGAGTTCTGAGTTATGTATAAAGAAACCTGCAAAAAGTTCATCAGGCTTAGATTGAATACAAATCTTATCATCAGGAATGTCTTTATTAATTTTGACAATACAGCTACTACTATAAAAATATATTGCTTTTTCGGTAAAGGATATATCCGTGATATCTCCATAAATAGTATTCTCCTCAGCCATGGAGACAAACTCAAAATCTCCAAATTCATTTCTTTCAATATATCCAAATTCACTATTACTACCTACGTATATTTTTCCAGTGTGAGGATCTTTGGTTATGGAATAGGGAATAATATCTGTTTGTAAGTATTTCCAACCTTCGGTGCCTGAACCATTAAAGCTAACAATTCCTCTTCTGTTAGCAAATAGCATTGCTCCCTCTTCTTCCTGAACCATACCCCAGTTTTGTGGACTAAAGCCACTTGGAATATAGAAGTTTGTCATAAAGGGTACCCCTTCCTGTGCATCAATTTGGAATCCAATCTTGCATAGAAATAGCAGGACAATAAACAAAGATATCCTCCAGAATTTGAAAAAATAATTTGACCTTCCTATCATGTTTAGAGAATCAGAAAAAGGAGTAAGGAACAGACTATATTAGTAACGAATTTTCTGAGGATTTGTTACGATTAGAAACGCTGATGTATTTTGACTGGATTACTTTATGATTAAAACAGCTTTTTTATTGCCTCAATGTTTTGGTTGTTAGTAATTTCCTTCGCAGCTGGAGTATAAAGGAATTCAAGTAAATCCTGGTATTTATCAGCGATCTTTCCCCTTACCATTTTCATTACTGAATTGAGTAGGTGGTTTTCTGCCGTATATCCTTCAGAAAGGATACCAATAGCTGAGGGTAACCATCTTTGTGGGAACATATCCTCAAATTCCTGTCCCTTTTTATATTTATTAATTTCAGACTTTATAAGATTAGCGACAGCTTTTTGTCCCTCATCAGTATCTGAACCCAGGTTGTTTTCAGCCAGCCATCTTCCTACAGCCTCATTATTTGGGAATACCAGAGCCACCGTATAAGGTTTTTGATCATTAAAGAGCGTGCATTGCTCTATATATTTTGATTGGTCAGTAATTGCTTCTTCGATACCCTCAGGACTGTATTTCTCACCATCATCAGAGATTAACAGGCTTTTGAATCTTCCAAGAACATATAGGAATCCGTCTTTATCCATATAGCCCATATCACCAGTATGCAACCAGCCATCTTTTATAGTCTCCTTGGTTGCTTCCTCATTATCCCAATAACCAAGCATTATATTATCTCCTTTAACAATTATCTCACCTTTTTCTCCCACAGGAAGTTCTTTACCATCTTCATCACAAATCTTTAGGTCAAGGTATTTTACAAGGTAACCGGAACTGCCAAGTTTATGTCGTGTTGCAGTATTTGAGGATATAGCAGGGGCAGCCTCCGTTAAGCCATACGCTTGATACATAGGAATTCCAATTGCATAAAAAAAGCGTTGAAGTTCAATATCTAGTAATGCACCTCCTCCAATAAAATACTCCAGGTCGCCACCAAATCCATCTCTGATTTTTTTAAATATAATTTTATCATAAAGTTTAATCAATGGTAATTTTAATTTATGGATACCTTTTGCTTTATTAAACCCATCCCTATTATATGAATACGAAAGCTTTAGAGCGTGATTAAATAACTTTTCAATAAAAGGGCCTTTTTCGCGAATTCCCTTTTCAATATTCTTTCTAAAGTTTTTTGCATAAGCCGGCACACTCATTAGCATATGAGGCTTTATTTCTCGGATATTTTTGGGGATATTTTTTAAAGTTTCCAATGGGGTTGATCCAATCTCAACTGACGCAATACTTGCACCTCTACCCATAAACCCATATAACCCACAGGTATGGGCAAATGCATGATCCCAAGGAAGCATTAAGAGTATCCTAAAATCTTGTGGAAACTCTATTAGAGTATATATCTGCTTAACATTTGTTAAATAATTTAATTGTGACAGAATAATTCCTTTTGGATCCGCAGTCGTACCAGATGTATAGGTGACATTCGCCATATCATTTTCTTGCACTGATTGCCATCTTTCATCGAATTCTGCCTTATTGTTTTCCAAATATACTTTTCCTAATTCAAGAATTTCATCATACATTATTTGAGAATCACCGATATCCTCAGCTGGGTCTAAATGGATTATCTTTTTAAGATTATTCATTGAACCAATCATTCCCTTCACTTTTGGAACTTGCTGTTTTGAGACGATTACCATGGAAGCACTTGAGTGTTCCAATCTGAATTTAATTTCATCTGAGGAAAGACGTATTGACATTGGAACATCTGCTGCGCCAGCATAGAGAATCCCAAGTTCTGAAATGATCCAGGAGTTTCGGCCATCAGCTACTAAGCCTATTCTATCTCCCTTTTGTACTCCCAAACTCATTAAACCTGCACCAAATAGAAGAACTTTCTCGTGAATTTCTTTATATGTAGATCCTTTATAATGACCATCAGATTTTTCCCACATATAAATGTTGTCACCAAAGTTTTTAACACTTTCTTCAAAGAAATCAATAATTGTGTTCATGAAATTGAGTTTCGGGATTAATGTCGCAAGATATAATTTTTTTTTGTTAGGTTTAATATTCATTGTATATGGGTTTAGTAAATTAAAGCCATGTTATAAGGAATCATCAAATGATTTTTGTAAATTTGTACTACTCAAATATATAGAGACATGAAAAAAATTGTTTTATTACTTTCAATTCTATTTTTTCTCTTCCAGGCTTGTAACAATAAAAAGCAGAATTCAGAACAGGAGGCATATCAAAGAATGCGAGATAGTACCCGCATAGCTGATTCTATAAAAACAGTACAGGCATCCGAACTTGCGTATGCACTTGAAGTTGCCAGGCTTGATTCTATAGCAAGGGCTACTGAGGAATTTAAAATTCTGGAGGAAAGCTCAAAATACCATATAATTGTTGGAAGTTTCATAACTCCTGAATTTGCGCTTGAGCATACAGAATATTATGTATCGATGGGGTATGATGCTAAAATATATCCAGCTGACAATGGATTTGAGTTGGTATCGGCAATGGATCTTGATAATCTTCCTGAAGCTGTTTTAATGCTAGAAAGGTTTAAGGACACTGTTGATTTTGAGTCCTGGATATATATACACCCTTAGAAATTCCAATAAAATTATTTTACCACAGTCAGGAAAGGCAGAATGTTGATATATTAGGCTAACTTTCTGTTTTTTAGGTGATAAAGGATTGATTGTGCAATCTCCTCTTTGGAGAAAGATTCACAATTATATATTACATCAAATAAAGAAAGAGATTGCCCTTTTTTTACATAATGGTCTATGAATTTTTTTCTTTTTGCGTCATAATCATGGATAAATTCTATGGCTTTCTTTTTTCCAATCCCATAATATTCCATAATTTTTTTAGATCTCCAGTCGAGTGGAGCCATAAGTTGAATATGGAGAGCCTTACTAAAATCCTGACAAATAGCTGCACCGCCGCGTCCAACAATCACTACATTCCCCTTATTTGCTATTGACCTAATTGCTTTTTCAATAGCAGAATAGATCTTACGGTCACTTATGTAGAATTTCGCAATAGTATTAAGAATCCCATCAAATACTCCCTGTTCATGGTATTTAAAGAAATACTTAATCTCACTGGTGGGAATCCCTAATTCTCTGGCAGATTCACCAAGAATCTCTTTGCTTACAGAAGTCCACTTCTGTTTAGTAGATTTATTAATCAAGGAGACCAGTTCTTTGGTAATGGGTTTTGCCGGGCACCCAAATTCTCTTGAAATCGTTACAATAATCCCTTTACTTACCTTTGATTTTTCGCGTTCCTGTTCTCTTTCCCGGGCGTATTTAGCAGGGTGAATGGTCATTTGAATGGTGTTTGGGTTTAAATTTATAAATCCACTTAATCACCTCATAAGTTACTACTATTTTTTCAAAATACCAATTGAAAGTACCTCCTGAAAGATATTAGTAATGCCATTCAATACTATTTGATTGGAGGGCTTTTAGAAACTTGCTTAAGTTTTATTTGAAAATTGTGTTTTTTCGATCAGGCCCCACTGAGATTATCACTATGGGTACCTTAACTTCATCTTGAATAAAGTCAATATAATCCTTTAATTCAACAGGTAAATCATTGAAATTTGTAATATCTGTAATATCATCTGACCAACCTTGAAACTCAGAATAGACCGGTTCAAGACCAGCTTCAATTTCTAAAGGGAAGGTATCTATTTCTTTCCCTTCTGATATATAAGATGTACAAATATTGATGGTATCGAAACCAGATAATACATCGGCTTTAGTCATAATTAATCGTGTAACACCATTAAGCATTACTGCATATTTTAGAGCTACAAGATCTAACCAGCCACACCTTCTGGGGCGTCCAGTTGTGGCACCAAATTCTCTACCATTGCTTCTTAATTTTTCACCCGTTTCATTCTCAAGTTCAGTAGGAAATGGGCCGCTTCCAACCCGCGTACAGTATGCCTTGAAAATACCATAAACTTCACCAATTTTTCCAGGTGCAACTCCCAGACCAGTGCAAGCCCCGGCGCAAACTGTATTCGATGAGGTAACAAATGGGTAGGATCCAAAATCAATATCGAGCAATGTTCCCTGTGCACCTTCTGCCAGAATAGATTTCTTTTCATCAATGTAATTATTAACCTCGTATTCGGAATCAATTTGCTTGAACTGTTTCAGGAATTCTATGCTTTCAAGCCAGACGGATTCCGTTTCCTCTAGCTCTTTATCGAATGGGTAATCATATTGAGATAGCAAAGAGAAGTGCTTATTCTTAAGGAAATCATATCGTTCTAGAAAGTTAGGTTTGGTTATGTCACCTACTCGCAAACCATTTCGACCAGTTTTATCCATATATGTTGGTCCAATACCTTTAAGTGTTGAGCCAATCTTTGTTTTGCCTTTAGAAGCTTCAGAAGCTGCATCGAGCAATTTATGTGTAGGAAGAATAAGATGCGCTTTCCGTGAGATGAATAAGTTTTTTGGTTTTTTAACGCCACTTTTCATCAAATCCCTAATTTCTTCCCTGAAAATTATCGGATCGATAACTACTCCATTTCCAATTATATTTACTTTTTCTATATGAAAAATTCCTGAAGGGATGGTGTGCAAAACATGTTTTGTATTTTCGAATTCCAAAGAATGGCCAGCATTTGGCCCACCCTGAAATCGTGCAATAATATCATAGTCAGGTGTTAATACATCAACTACTTTTCCTTTTCCTTCATCGCCCCATTGCAAGCCTAGCAGAACATCCATTTTCATTTATAACTGTAATTTAGGTAAAAAAAATCGGCTGCAAGGTACAAATCTTTTCAGTAAATTGATAGATGCATTTTGTCCAATTTTCAAAAAAAAAGACCACCCAACGGGAGGTCTAAATTATGTTTTATTGAAGCCTATACTTTAGCTTATTTTTTTATTTTTCTCCTTAGAATCAGATTCATTTACTCCATAAATATATAGAGAATGATAAAGAGGTTTGAAGTTATTTAATTCACATGCAGTTTTTATAATTTCATGAATTCTAGGATCACAAAATTCAATTACTTTCCCAGATTCCATGTCAATTAAGTGATCGTGCTGACTACATTGGTAAGCTCTTTCAAATTGGGCAATATTTTTACCAAACTGATGCTTTATTACCAGATTACAATCAAGAAGCAATTCGATGGTATTATATAATGTTGCACGACTAACTCGATAGTTTTTATTTTTCATAAAAATATAGAGTGATTCAATATCAAAGTGCCCATCCCTTGAATAAATCTCATCCAGAATTGCATATCGCTCAGGTGTTTTTCTGTGCCCTTTTTTCTCAAGATATTCAGTGAAAATCTGTTTTACAGTTTGCTTTGTATCTTCACTTATCATATACAATATACATTAAATAAGTATTAAAAAATTTACCGAGTAGTAAATAAATTACCGGGTTAAATTTAATTAATTTATTTAAAAATAAGAGATTATTTAGAATTAATTTAAATCAAGTCCCAATTATTTCTTCCCGCTTAACTTTGTCAACGCCCTTAATTTTACTGAGATTCATTATTAAATTATTTAAGTCAGCTGTATTGTGCACATATAAGTCGATCAATCCTTCAAAAATACCATCATGTACATCAAAATTCACTGTTCGAATATTAACACTCAATTGTTTGGAAATGATGCTGGTGATTTCATTTATCATACCTATTTTGTCAATTCCAACAACACTGATTTTTGCCAGATAGGAAAGTATTTTATGTGTAGTCCATTTGGTAGATACTATTCTGTTACCTTTACTGGACAGAAGTTTCACTGCCTGAGGGCATTTTGACTTATGGATTAAAAGTAAGTCATTTTCATCCCTGTATCCGATGGCATCATCACCTGGAATTGGGTTGCAGCATTCAGACAACATATATGTTAATTCGTTATCGTTTGTATATTCACGAATTACAAATGTGCTTTTAAAATCAAATTTCTCGGATTCTACTTGTAACTTTTCCTCTTTTTGTTTGCCAAATTGCGGAATCCAATATTGGATCCACTTATTTTTTGTTTTTTTCTTTAGTACTTTTTTGAGGTTTTCTAAAGAAATTATTGAACTGCCAATTTTACTGTAAAGTTCATCTTTATTTAAGACTTCATATGCAGGGAGAAGTTTTTTGAATACCCTTGAAGAGGGGTGAACATTGAGATCTTTTAATGCTTTCTCGAGTATTTTTTTCCCGACTTCAATCCGATTTTTGATTTCTGCTTTTAAAGATTTTGTTATACTTGATTTTGCTTTTGCAGTAATTACAAAATCCAACCATTCCATTTGTGGGTTCTGTGTATCAGAGGAGATAATCTCAATCTGGTCACCGGATTTAAGCTGATAATTAAGTGGTACCAGTTTATGATTGACTTTTGCCCCAATTGCTGTATCCCCTATTTCAGAGTGTATTTCATAGGCAAAATCTAAGGCTGTTGAGTTTTTTGGCAGCGCTTTCATATGACCCTTGGGAGTAAAGACCATTATTTCTGAAGCGAATAGGTTAAGTTTAAATTCATCAATAAACTCAAGGGCATTAGAATTGGAATCATCCAACAATTCTCTGATTTTCTTAATCCAAAGATCTAACTCTGATTCCTGAGATTGTTCGCCCTTGTATTTCCAATGTGCGGCATAACCTCGTTCAGCTATTTCATTCATCCTTATAGAACGAATCTGAACTTCAACCCATTTCCCCTGTGGACCCATTACAGTTGCATGGAGAGCTTCATAACCATTGGCTTTTGGTTTACTTACCCAATCTCTCAAGCGGTCAGGTTTCGGAACATATATATCTGTTATAGTTGAATAAATGTTCCAGCATTGCGTTTTTTCAGGATAATTTGGCAGAGGCTCAAAAACGATTCGGATAGCTATAAGGTCATATACCTCCTCAAAAGAGACTTTCTTTGTCTGCATCTTATTCCAGATGGAGTATATAGATTTGGGCCTGCCATTTATTTCATATTTTAAATTGCTCTCGTCAAGTTTATGAATGATAGGAAGAGAGAACTTGCTGATTTCAGTAATTCTTTTTTTCTCATTTAGCTCAATTTTTTTCTCTATCTCTTTATATACTTTTGGATACCTATATTTAAGGCTCAGGTCCTCCAATTCCGTTTTTATTGCATAAAGTCCAAGTCTGTGAGCAAGGGGGGCATATAGATAGGTCGTTTCTCCTGCTATTTTAACTCGTTTATTTGGAGGCATTGGAGCCAGAGTCCTCATGTTATGTAAACGATCAGCCAGCTTAACTAAAATTACCCTAGCATCATCAGATAAGGTGAGGAGCATCTTTCGGAAGTTTTCAGCCTGGAGGGAGGAATCATGATCAAAGACTTCAGCAATCTTTGTTAATCCATCAATTATGTTGGCGATTTTTTTCCCAAAGTGGTGCTCAATATCCTCCAGAGTATATTCAGTGTCCTCAACAACATCATGTAGAAGGGCTGAGCAGATAGAAATTGTGCCAAGTCCCATTTCTTCAGAAACAATTTTGGCTACAGCAATTGGGTGAAAGATATAGGGTTCACCTGACTTTCGTTTTATATTCTTATGAGCCTCGTTGGCAAAATTAAAAGCTTTACGAATCAAATCCTTATTAGACTTGCTGAGGACTCTTGGACAATTGTCACAAAGCTCATTAAATTGCTTCTCTATTAACTTCTTATCGTATTCTGAAAGGATGGACATTGCAAGACTATAATCAGATCAATTACAAAGTTAGTTATTTTTTGTTCGGATTGAACCTATCAGTTTGATTTACTCTGCTTTTTGCTGAAAAGGAGTTATGCTCCGATAAGTTGGATTGACACGATTATATTTGGTTTAATCTGCTGGGTAGAGAACCATGAGCTGGCCTTTTTTCTCAATCACCTGATCATTCTGATCAATTACCTTTAAATAGTATACAAATACTCCTTCATTCACCAATCCTCCCTTATATTCACCGTTCCAGGGGATATTTGGATCCTCTGTTTCAAATATGGTATTCCCCCATCGGCTTCGGATAATAAAATAATACTCTTTTGGAGTAAAGGTTAAAACCGGCATAAATTCATCATTCATGCCATCTCCATTTGGTGTGAATGCATTTGGCATATATATCACAGGTTCAGGATATAAGCATACATTGTTTGACTGGCTTAAACCAAGCGTTCCTAAAGGATTGCCAGCTCCTTCTTTAGCAACTATGTAATAGCAAAATTCTGCAAGATCTATAGTATAAATAATATCACCTATATTATCTGTATAAGAAGTATCTGTTGCGCTTAACGAATCAATAACTTCATATTCTCCGTTTCCTGTTTTCCGGTATATGTAGTATTTATCAACACCACCAGTCCAATCTACGAAGGAATTCCACACCAGTGCATTATAGAATCCTGAATTTTCTCCACTTAAGCGCATTAAGCTGTTAAGTCCAGACCGTGTCGCAATAAGACCACAGTCGTTCATGGCCAATAAATAGTAATAGTAGGGTTTCCCTTCAGGAATATCATCGGTAAGTATTATCTCTCCTCCGTTTTGACTAATTATTGTTTTGACTGTATCAAACAAATTTGACTTGTTTTCACTTCGAATAAGTTTATAATTGCTAAGTTCAGTCGAAGGGTCAACATAAAATGTAAGCTCCACAACCTGGTCCTCTATAAAAGTTGAGCCTACCGGATTTATGTAAGCCGGAGGCCTGGGCATATTGCTGGAGTCACAGGCCATATTTGATGTGGATTTTCTACCATCCAGATGAGTAGCTTCAATATAATAGCAATACCTATTGTAGGGAGTTACTTCCTCATCATTATAGGAAGTATTGTTGGTATTTGGACTTATTGGGGTAAAACTACTATTACTTTCGCTTTTGTATACAGTATAATGCGAAAGACTATCCCCCCAACCCCCATATGGATTCCAATTTAATTCCATAAAACCCTGGCAGGGGTCAAATATAGCTTCAAGAAACATTGTTGTATCCGGATCGGTCAGTTTACTTTCCTTGCCATCATCAGCAAGGGAATTAATCGCTGATATGCTATATGATTCTGACCCATACCCACCCCAGCTTTCATCCCAAACCCAATAAGTGCTTTCTTTGCCTATAATTGTATCAACAACTCTGGTATCATTAGGGCTGGTCCAAATATGAATAATGTAGGCAACCACATCAAGGGAAACACTTGGGTTCCAAGAAAAATGAGTATAACTTAATTCTGGATTTGGATCTGGTTCTACACTAACAAAATTTAATGTTGGAGGATCGGGGGTAGTTTGTCCGAAAATAAAACTTCCAGAGCATAGAGTAATGAAAAATATTGTTAGAAGTTTTCTCAATTCTGGTCCTTGTGTTTTTAAAATACTTAAGTGTTGATTATAATTCCTACGAAAATATGCTTATAAAATTGAATATTTGTGAAATAACGTACTGTTAGATTATTTAATTGTTTTTATCAATTTCAATTTCGATTCTTTGAATTCTTTATCGAGCTTCTTAAATATTTCAGAAACTGGTGAAATTTCATTGACTAACGATGATACCTGTCCAATCTCCAATTCCCCTTCTTCCAAATCTCCATCAAACATACCTTTGCG
>JASJGS010000081.1:0-10205 GCA_033791445.1 Bacteroidales bacterium
CTCTAACAATCTCCTCTGCACTAACTGTTAGGCCCATAAACATGGCAACAACTATTGACATAAACAAAAAGACTGGGAAGTTTATATTGTCCTGAAAAGTAAATGCATCATCCCGAGTATATTTAGTTATATACCCAAGTATTAAGGCCAATATGGGCGCCTCTAGAATATTAATTACCAGATACTGCGTATTGGCTAATTTTGCAAGAAGGTTTCGAATACTAAATGTAATAAACTGCCTGTTTGCTGAAGGAATTTTGAAATTGCTTACAGGGATTTCTTTGGGTGGTTTTTTAATTTCAATTAATGGTTCGATTCTTTCTTTATAAAAACTGAACCACTTATCGGGTTGAATTTTTCTCTGTCGCGTTGGAACTCCCTCTTCATTCAGAGTTTTTGTTTCAATTATCTCAAGGATCTGCTCCGTTCTGATGTTTCCACAGGTAATGCATTCACTTTCAGCTGCATCGACCTGGGCATTAATCTTTTTAAAGTATTCTACAGCATCCACAGGGTTTCCGGAATAAATCGGGTAACCTCCTTTATCAAGAATCCACAATTTATCCATCATTTTAAAAATTGCGGATGATGGCTGATGAATTGTAGCAATAATCAGCCTGCCCTTTTGAGTCTGAGCTTTCAATAGCTGCATTATATTCTCAGAATCCGATGAAGATAGACCCGAAGTAGGTTCATCCAGAATCAAGATATAAGGTTCTCTCATTAGCTCAAGTCCAATGTTTAACCTTTTTCTCTGCCCTCCACTGATGTATTTATTCAGCGGATCACCAACTTGCAAATGAGAAATGTCAGACAGTTCAAGGTCTGACATTATTTTTTCCACTGATTCTATAATTTGGTCATCAGTATAATCAGCAAAGCACAAACGGGCATTGTAATACAAATTCTGGTATATGGTAAGTTCCTCAATTAATAAATCATCCTGTGGAACATAGCCAATCATTCCCTGTAACTTAAATCTAGCTCTATAATTATCATAGCCATTGATGGTTATCTGGCCACTATTAGGACGAAGCTTCCCATTAATTAGACTCAATAGTGTTGTTTTCCCTACGCCACTTCCGCCAAGTATTCCAACAATATTGCCAGACTCTTCACAAAAATTAAAATTTTTAATTCCATTATTGCTATTGTTAAATCTGAATTCAATATTTTTTCCTGAAAAAATAATATTTGGATGACTCTGATCTATAAAAAATCTGCGGGTTATCTCATTGGAATAAATAGGTTTTATATTTGGCCCCTTAATTATAGAACCGGAGTTAAGCAGGTAAATTCTGCCAGTCAGGACCTTATGCCCATCCTTAAATAGATTCTGTGAACCAGAATATTTAAATATAAACTCTTGAATACTAGGGAGGTACAAAAAGTATATTGATCCATATAAATTCTCCTTATAAAGGTATTTTTTGTGATCAGTATTTTTTGATTGCTTTTTCATGAACCAGGACATGGTTCCAGACCACTCCCGAATCTGATTATCAATAATTAGAAGGTTATCTGAGTTTATATTGTCTATAGAATCAGTCAGGACAAATTCTTTAAGGTCTGATAATTCACTATCAGAAATATTAAAAGAGGAGGCTACTTCTTTAATTATTTCAGATTCCCAGGAGGTAATAATGGCATCTTCATTTACAAACTCAAGCAGGAGAATGAGCACTATAAAACGGTCTTCTCGTTTCAAACCATTTTTAACCTGACGACAAACATTTATGGTTTGAAAATTAACCAGGGAAGATGAATCCTTGGGGTTTGATTTTTTGTCAAGCTTTATTTCGCTTTGATAAAACTCGTAATAATTTTCAAAAAGTCTTAAATACTCCTGCGTAAGATCATCATTTAGAAAACGAGATAAATAAGAATTAACTATTCCCTTCCCCTTTTTTGTTAAGCGACTTTCATTTACAGAAGCAACCAGGGCAAAAAGATGAACTAAAGCATTTAATACAATATCACTCATTTCAATTCTCTATAGTGTAAAATTACAATAAAATGATAATATATTTCAATTGGCTTGAAGTAAAAGTATTTTATACTTATTGGATGGAGATAATCAATTATGAAAATAAAAAAACCCGTACCTGAAAAGTACGAGTCAGATTTCCTTAAAAAAATATCAGGATATAATTTTAGTACGTAGTTTCTCAATTGCAACAGAAAGGGCTTTAACTTGATCTGCTGTCATATTTTCACTTGTTGCAGCATTAAAGGCTTCCTTGATTGGCTGCAGATCATCAAGTAATTCTTTCACATCGGGATTGTCTTTTCTGGCTTCAACAATCTCAATTAACTTATCCAATCCTGGTTTCTGTAAATAAATAATTTTTACAATTTCAGGATTATTTTGTACGTTGGCTGATACATTTGTAGTTAAGTACATAGCCTCAACCCAACCACCGGCAACCATAAGAATTGAAAGATCTCCCTTTCCATTTTTATTCAGATAATCATAGGTTTCATAGATTGTTAAAGAGATGATTTCAACCAAAGAATCTTTATCATTAATATTTTCATCTATCCGGGTTAATAAATCTTCATTATAGATGGATGAAATACCCAGGTCGCTACCTAGTTGATTTACAGCCTCCAGATAAAGCATTGTTTCCTGTGTCATCTGATAGGTACTGGCATAACTAAGATCTGAACCATAAACGCCTATATTATATGCTTTGCTTTTTGCTGTGAAATACCTGTTTACATTCTCAACGGTATTTGAAGTACCAAGCATATAAGCTATTCCAATGCTATTTAACATCTTAGTTACTTCGTTGTTATCAGGCAAGGGATAAATAAATTCTGATACCTCTTGATCAAGATCAGTTTTCACATCGTCTAAAGAATCAATAGGTACCGGATCATCACTATCTTTTTTCTCTCTTTTACAAGAACCAATAGAAAGTGCAATTACTACCAAGCCAATAATTAAGCTAGTTACTGTAAAAAACTTATTATTTTTCATTTCTAAAGAATTTATTTCAAAATATATTCGAGTTCAAATATAATAAAAGCAATATTTATTTGTGAAAAAAGTTTAGATTCTTTCAAAATTATTTTCGAACTAACATAATTCTAAGGGTTTGACATCTCTTCTCGTATCCCACTTACAATCCACTTTATTAAATCCAACTCACTTTTTGAATAAGATATTTGCTGCCAATCTGAATTAATTATGTTATTCTCAAGGTCTACCTCAACCTGGTTCTTTTTATAACTGATTGATAGATTATCAAAATGATTTTGCAAGACCTTAAGAAGTCGATAATAATGAGCAACTATGGGATCCTGGTATTCATTTTTAAGCATCGGCATTAAAAAATTAAGAGAGTATTTATGTTCTATAACTTTTTCAATAATTTTCTTATCGGTTTTCCCATCTTCTTCAATGTATTTCATTGCAATGTAAAGGCCTTCAGTCCATCCTCCTAAAAGAATCAGACTCATTGAATGCTCCCGCCCGCTATCAACAAGATAATCTGACACTTCTGCAAAGGTTTCGAATGCAATCATAGACAATGAGTCGATATTTGAAATGTTCCTCCCTACTCTTTGCGAAAATTCATTTAGCAGTTCAGGAGGCACTCCCAGTTTTTCTGAAAGAATAGAAATAGCTTCCATATATTTGATTGCATCCTCAGTATTTGAAAACATTTTTATCATACTAAAATCAGCCCCATATAAACCAAGACCAATCGCCAGCTTTGAACTTGAGCTGTATTCCTTTGCCCATTCAGTAGGCAAAAAATATTCTGGTTTATACTCTAGCTCTACATCTGACAGGATAGTTGAAACTTCAACCGGAGAATACAAGCCGTAGAAAATTGCCTTCGGGGTATCATTTATATAGGAGTCCTTTTCACCCTGATTATTGAGTACAATTTTACTCTCTACATAACCAAGCTCTTCGTATTGATTTTCGTTTTTACAAGACAATAGCCCTACAGATAAAAAAAAACAGAGGCTCAGCCAATGATTTAACTGATTTGCTAAAAATTTTCTAATCAAATTTGACATTTCTCTTAGTTCTTAAACTTATAAATGTTCCGAAAAATTCAAATGTAAAAGTGGGGAAAAAGATATTAAAAGCCAACAATCCCGATGGTATTAGCTTAGATAATTGTTCGGTGACCAAGATTTTTCGAAAGTTCTTTTTTAAGGTTATTTAAATATACAATACGTGACTGAATTGCTTCAATTTTCACAATATCATCGTTTTCCTGGGCCTCCTCCAAACTTTGATGCAGTTGCATTGTTGCTTCCATTACTTTCTTGTTTTTAAAAGCAAACAAGGTCTCAGGAACAATTTCTTTAAGAATCATTTCTTCAGTTTCAACATAATTGTCATGCTTCCTCCATATTTTGCTTAAGTCATAAGAGGGTGCTAACAATTGTGCACACACTTCACTGATTTCTTTATTATTGTGGTGTGTAAAATGCTTTTGATCTGGTATTATATCATCCTTAAAATGAGATGTATATTCTTCAATTATTTGTTGATAAACTGGATTTTCAAATTCAAGTTCATCATTATTAATATCTGTAATTATGAATTCACAAACCGATATAATGTATTCATTTTCATTTTCATCCTGAACGCTCATTAATTCATTTTTAGCATAATTTAGCAACAAACGAATTATTTCCCTCTCCTGTGCATCTACATCGCCTGAGAAATCAGAAGCGGGTGTGGGTTTCCTTTCCTCTTGAACCGGAGATTCTTCACGAAATGAGGGTCGCCTATATTTATGTTCTGCTTTTTTCCTGCGTATTTTATTGGTTTCGAAATACAATACCTTTTCATCCACTTTCAGCAGGTTGCTGCATTCCTTCAAATAAACACTTCTGTTTATACTGTCGGGTATTACAGCAATGGAGCCTACAATATCTCTAATTAAACTTGCTTTTTTAATTGGATCATTTTTGGCATCCTGAACCAGCAAATTTGTCTTGAATTTTATGAAATCCATTTCATTTTCCTCAATGAAACTCAAGAAATCAGAACTGCTTAACTTCTTCGAATAAGAATCAGGATCCTCTCCCTTGGGCAACATTAGGATTTTTACAAATAGTCCTTCTTCAAGTACCAGGTCCAACCCTCTTAAAGATGCTTTAATCCCGGCCTCGTCTCCATCAAAAATAATGGTCACAAAAGAGCTAAATCGCTTTATAAGTCGTATCTGTTCTACTGTTAAAGCTGTGCCCGATGAGGCTACTACATTTTCTATACCTGACTGATGTAATGAAAGCACATCGGTATAACCTTCAACCAGGAAACATTTGTCTTGTGCAACTATCTCTTTTTTTGCCTGGTATAGGCCGTACAATACCCTGCTTTTATGATAGGTGTCAGACTCCGGAGAATTTAAATATTTCGCTGCCTTTGCATCCGATTTTAATATCCGACCACCAAAACCAATTACCTGACCCGAAAGGCTGTGAATGGGAAAAATTACCCGCCCATGAAAACGATCCATTTTATAGTTCTCGTTTGCAATGGTCATTCCGGTTTTAGTCAGGAATTCTAGTTTATAACCTGCGGCCAGGGCACTTTTTGTAAATGCATTTTTTTGCTCAAGTGAATAACCTAATTCAAATTTCTTCAGAATATCCTGCCTGAATTCTCTTTCCTTGAAATAACTCAATCCAATGCTAATCCCCTCATCAGAGCTAAAGAGGTTCTCGGCAAAATAGCGTTGTGCATAGGAAAGAACAACCAAAAGACTTTCACGTTCATTCTTTTGCTGAACTTCATCTTCGCTTAATTCTTTTTCTACAACGCTAATATTATACTTTCGGGCCAGGTATTTTAATGCATCAGGATAATTTACATGCTCATGCTCCATAATGAAATTTACCGAATTTCCACCCCGTCCACATCCAAAACACTTATAAATACCCTTAGCAGGTGAAACAGTAAATGAGGGAGTCTTTTCATTATGGAAAGGACATAAGCCCAGGTAATTGACCCCTCTTTTCTTTAATACGACAAAATCCTGAACCACCTCTGTTATTTCTGCGGTATCCATTATTTTCCCGATTGTAAACTGGTCAATCATAAAAATTAATTTCGAAAGAACTGTTTATTAGCTATTTAGTAAGAGGTCCCTTCATTTGCTAAGTTATAAATTATTATAGTATAATTCAACGTTGGAACCTCATTACAAAGAACTGGTATTAAAATCTCTTCTTGAATTCTTTTTAATGGGATATATTAAATTCTGAGAATTTATTTATATTTTGTATCTTCCTATTCTAGACTAAAGGCAAATTACATAATCCCTTCGGGATTTGTCGTTAATTTATTAATACAATATACCTGAATACTATGAAAAAGTTAGTTGTACTTACAGGAGCAGGAATGAGCCAGGAAAGTGGTCTGATGACATTCCGGGATATGGGAGGATTATGGGAGCAATATGATGTGACCGAAGTTGCCAGCCCAATCGCCTGGGAAAATGACAGAGACCTGGTTTTGCGATTTTACAATGAAAGGAGAAAACAATTGCTGGAGGTTGAACCAAATAAGGGGCATATAGCTTTGTCTGAACTTGAGAATGAATTCCAGGTTGATATTATAACTCAAAACGTAGATGACCTGCATGAAAGGGCTGGGAGCTCAAAAATCTTACATTTACATGGAGAGTTACGAAAGGCAAGAAGTACATCCGATCCTTCAATAATTACTGAGATTGATGGCTGGGAGCTAAAATCAGGAGATTTATGTGCAAGAGGCTCACAGCTTCGACCTCATATCGTCTGGTTTGGCGAATCGGTACCGGCTATTGAAGATGCTGTTTCAATTGTACAGGATGCAGATATTTTTGTTATTATTGGCACCTCATTAAATGTATATCCGGCTGCAGGCCTGATCGATTATGTACCACATGATGTTCCGATATATCTTATTGATCCGAATGAAGTGGCCTCAACCCGACGAAATGTACATTTTATTAAAGAGGGAGCTGTTAAAGGAGTTGCCATCCTGAAGGAGATTCTTCTTGACAGCTAAAAATGATTAATATAGGAATGATCTATTATGAGGAAAAATAAAATTATAGTTGCTGTAACCGGTGCCAGTGGAGCCATTTATTCAAAACTTCTATTTGAAAAACTGGAAGGACTTAATGATCAATTTTCAACGGTAGGAGTAGTGTTTTCACAAAATGCCCGTGAAGTTTGGGAATATGAACTGAAAAACGATGATTACAAAAAACTCTCCTTCAAAATATATTCAGAAAAAGATTTTTATGCCCCATTTGCCTCTGGTTCAGCTGGTTTTAATACCATGATTATTTGCCCATGTTCTATGGGGACTTTAGGAAGAATAGCCACCGGTGTGAGCTCTGATTTAATTACACGAGCAGCTGATGTTATTTTAAAAGAAAGAAGAAAATTAATACTTGTTCCTCGCGAAACACCTTATAATTTAATTCACATAAGGAATATGCAAACTATAACCGAAGCAGGTGGGGTTATTTGTCCCGCATCTCCATCCTTTTATAGTATTCCAAAAACCATTGAACAGGCAACCGAAACTGTAATTGACAGAGTACTAGATCTGGCCGGATTTGATCTTTCAAGCTACCGTTGGGGGAACAAAACTTAGTAATTTCAATTAATTAAATTGCCTGAAGAAAACTAATTCTAAATTGCACTATTTTCCTTTACGGGCGCACCTTTTAATTTCCATCTGGAATTTTAATCCTATTCTAATTCCATTATAATATACTCCTGGTACAGGGATGGAAATTAGTGTAATATTGTCTTAATTGGAGTATCAAAGACTGATTATGAATGATTTAAAATCAAAATTTGAACAACACTCCATTCTTTACTGTTAGCTTTTATATATCTGTAAACAAAAAAACATTGTATTATGTCACATAAAAAAATTATTACTGTATTTGGAGCTACTGGTGCCCAGGGTGGCGGCTTAGCTCGGGCAATTCTTCAGGATAAAAGCTCTAATTTTTCAGTACGTGCTGTAACCAGGGATATTAATTCTGATAAAGCCAAAGAATTGGCGACTTTGGGAGCCGAATTAGTTGCTGCAGATATTGATGATGTTGAAAGTATCAAAAAGACTCTGCATGGTGCCTATGGAGCCTATTTCGTAACATTTTTCTGGGCGCACTTTTCTCCGGAAAAAGAATACCAGCAGGTAAAAAACATGGCCCAGGCAGCTAAAGCAGAAGGTCTAAAACATGTCATCTGGTCAACATTAGAGGATACCAGAAAGTTTATACCTCTTGATGATGACAGAATGCCTACACTTATGGGAAATTATAAAGTTCCACATTTCGATGCTAAAGGAGCTGCAAATCAACACTTTATTGATTTGGATGTACCAACTACATTTCTTCATACGAGTTTTTATTGGGAAAATCTCATTTACTTCGATATGGGACCAAAAAGAGGAGAAGACGGGAAACTATCAATTACTTTCCCAATGGGAAATAAAAAGCTGTCCGGTATTGCAACAGAGGATATTGGTAAATCAGCTTATGGCATATTTAAAAAAGGTCCGGAACTGATTGGTAAAACTGTAGGTATTGCAGGAGATCATCCTACATGTCAGGAAATGGCCAATACCTTATCCGGGGTTCTTGGAGAAGAGGTTGTCTATAATGATATTTCACCGGAAATCTATAGGAGTTTTGGCTTTCCAGGAGCCGATGATTTGGGTAATATGTTCCAATTCTACCAAGAATTTAATGATCCTTTTTCGGATTTACGAGATGTTGAAAATGCAAAGAAATTGAATCCTTCACTTCAGTCGTTTAAAACATGGTTGGAAGAAAATATCAGTCTCCTTCCTATAACTTAGATACTAGAAAAGTATCAATTGAAGATTAAAGCGCGTATGCTAAAACAACGATACTCACTTTTATTCCTGGTATATTAGTAAAGGCACTGGCACATGCTTCCAGCGTTGAGCCGGTTGTAAGGACATCATCTACCAGCAATATATGTTTGTTTTCAATTTCGCCCGGGCTTTTTACATCGAATATGCCTGAAACATTTTCCCATCTTTCAATACGATTTTTCTTTGTTTGAGTGGGGTTGGCAACTTTTCGATAAAGATTATTTGAATCGACCGGCTTTTCTAAACTTTCTCCCAGGCCTCTGGCAATAAGCTCCGCCTGGTTAAAGCCTCTTTTCCTTAGTTTTCGAGGGTGCAGTGGGACAGGAATAATTGTATCAATAAATTTAAAGCTGGTGTTGCTTAAATCCTCTCCAAACATTTTCCCCAGTTCAATCCCTATGTCTTTATGCCCTTTATATTTCATCTTATGAATTAGCTTTTGATACTTGCTTCCTTTCTCAAAAACATACAAAGCACTTGCCATCTCAATTTTAGTTCTACCCCAGAATACTTTTGCTACTGGATTTTCAGCAAAACGGTGGTAATTAGACTTTGGGAGATGGATCAAACAATCAGTACACATCAGCTTTTCACCATGCATTAAGGATACTCCACACGATGGGCAGGTTCGGGGATAGAATAAATCAACAAAATTCTGTAAAAAACGAACTTCCATTTATGAAAAATGTTTTCTAGGATGTAAAATATGAATCCCGGTTCTTAATATATACTATGAACAAGTTAAAAAGTTACCTTGTTTAAGCTTGATATAATTTTAGAGTAAATGATATTGGGTTTGTGAGGGAGATGTTGGGATTTGGGATCGAGTTGGAGACAAACTTGGGACAATTAGACATATGAAATATTAATAATACAAATGACATAATGACTCATAATCAGGGGGTCGCTGGTTCGAGCCCAGCTGGGCCCACAGTTAAAGGAGAGGGAGTTAGATTGAAATGATCTGATTCCCTTTTTTTATTGGGTTGAAAGAGGGTTGAAGATAGGAATTGGGACAATGGTTGGCACTAATAGTAGTGTATGTTTCCTTTGTTTTATTTTATTTCATCATCAATTAGCTGCAATTCTTCGTATCACTAATCTCGGGGCTTAGCCTTTTGCTCTTAAAAGAAATAGATAGTTTTCTAAAAACCTACCGAGCTAATTTATAACATAAAAACCAGATCTTTCATTAAAAAAAACAGGCACCAGAAAACCTGGCACCTGTCTTAACCAATAAAATTAATTTACTTCTAGTCATGAAAGCCTGTAGCTTTTCCGGATAGCTGTGCCATTGATTTCATTGAGGCACTTCCAC
>JASJGS010000082.1:0-10630 GCA_033791445.1 Bacteroidales bacterium
AAAAACAAGGTTCACTGATTCTTTTGAGCCAGCTCCCCAGGGACCTTCCACAGAACGTGTTATTAGCTTAAAATTTTTGCCAGAATACCCTCCTTTATCATTTGCCCTTCGAATGGCCAGTTCAGCCCCGCGTTTTGCGGACAAAGTTTGCTGGTCAGGAATCAATAGACCAATTCTAATGCTATCCTGTTTTGAAGTATTAAAATTTGATTTGTTTTGATCTGTAAAATAACCCAAACCCGAATGAATCACACTTGTAGATCCGGCTAAAAAGGCTATGAGCAGGCTGAACTGCAATAACATTTTAGATTGACTCATTAAATGTTCTTAGGTTAAATAAAGAACGGCCTTATATGCCAAGAAAGGAGATGAGTGCTTTCTTTAATAAAATTATTTCCACCCTTTTGAGTTTAATGTAAGCTTCAATGATGATATATTTCCCTTCCAATAGCCTGGGCAATCTTATCAAGATCACTCATCAATTGAACAAAATCCTCCGGGTAAAGAGATTGAGCACCATCGCTTAGGGCATCTCCAGGTTTGGAATGTACTTCAATCATCAACCCATCGGCCCCAACTGCAACAGCGGCTTTAGCCATGGAAGGTACAATCCAGTTATACCCCGTTCCATGGCTGGGATCAACAATAACTGGCAAATGAGTTTTTCTTTTCAAGACCGGCACGGCACTCAAATCCAAAGTGTTCCTGGTTGAGTTTTCGAATGTTCGAATTCCTCTTTCACACAAAATAACCTGATTATTCCCTTCACTTAGGATATACTCAGTAGCCATAAGGTATTCATCAATAGTTGCCATGAGCCCACGTTTAAAAAGAACAGGTTTCCCGCATTTCCCAGCTTCTTTGAGCAATGGGAAATTACTCATATTTCTGGAGCCAATTTGAACAATGTCGGTATATTCACAAACCAGATCCATTTGGCGGGTATCCATAACTTCTGTCACTACAGAAAGCCCTGATTCCTTTCTGGCCAGGCTAAGATATTTAAGACCTTCTTCACCCAGGCCCTGGAAACTATATGGGGAAGTCCTTGGTTTATAAGCACCTCCGCGCAATATAACAGCTCCTGCAGAAGAAACTAGTTTGGCCGTTTCCAACAATTGCTCTTTAGACTCAACCGCACAGGGTCCGGCAATGATTACTATTTTTTCGCCTCCAATTTCTATACCATTTACATTCACAACCGTATTCTTACTATCGGCCTGCCTGTATACCAGAGGTTCAGGGGAAGTGTTGGAATGTTTTTGATTCTCTTCTTCTATATGTCTTTCCATCGTACTATTATAATTCTCAATTACCGTTACGAACAGTATTTAATGAAGTTTCCTGAACCAGGGGAGGAGCAGGATAAAATTCAAATTTACCATTTTTTACTTCAGTCATCCAAATTGGTCCAATATCATTCCAGGAAGCATCAAGAATAAGCTCACCGGTGACACCCTGGTAACCTTGAAATGTCTTTAGATCAGTCAATACATCTCTTATTAATGCTCGGTTTAATCCGGCAATTTGAATTGCTTCAAAAATAATATTCATTCCATCATAAGCATGGGCTGCAAACACATCGGGTTCTATCCCAAATCTATTCTTGTAGTTTTTCTGGAATGCTTTTAATTCAGGAATATCCAGGTTTGGATTGTACTGGCAGGTAGTGACCACCCCCTCGGCATCCTTCCCGGCTATCTCCAGGAATTCAGGTGACATTAACCTATCGGAGCCATATACGGGCTGATCCAATCCCATCTCACGCATTTGTTTTACAATTAGTGCAGTCTCTGTGGCATTACCCCATAATAATACCGCATCGGGTGACGAGTTTTTAATTCGCTCCAATTGAGTGGTAAAAGTTTTATCTCCATCTGCAAAACGAATTTCTAAAACAAGAGGAAACCCAATTCTTTGGGCAGCATCACGAAACTCCATGACACCCACGCGGCCATAACGGTTATCGGCCCGCAATACGGCAACCCTGGAATGACCTTTTTCACGATAAATATGATTTACAAGTGCATAGCTACTTTGTCTGTCATCTCCTATAATTCTTATCATCCAAGGAATACGTGTTTCAGTTAGTGTGGGATCGGGATCTCCTGAATTAACCATCGGAAGTTCCAGTTTAAGAGCCACTCTTAGAGCTACATGAGTATTAATATCATCAATGGTACCTAAAAAGGCCCAAACCTTCTCATCATTCATTTTTACCACCTCATTGGCAGCAGCCCCCCATAATCCAACATCATTATGTGGCAATATTTTGTAAGGGATACCTTTATATCCTCCCTTTTTATTGGCTTCTTCTAAAGCAAGTGTAGCTCCCTGTAACATTTGAATACCCTGAGGCGACAATACTGAGCCTTCCAGGGGACCTAAAAGTCCAATCCTAACTTCTGTAAGATCAGTTGGAGGAACTTTTTCCCGTCCGGCGCCATTAAATTCCATGGGTTCATCAAAGAAATTAATGTAAGCCTTTTGAAATCTACCATAGGGGATTAATTCATCTGGAGTTTTTCCATAATTCACTTTTTTATCCTGCCCATTTGAATCGACCACCAGGCATAAAGCCATCAGGACAGAAAATGTAAATGAAAGTACTCTGTGGTTCATGATTATCTTATTTTTTATTATTCTTTTCAAATTAAATAGAACTCTACTTCTAATAGTATTATTTAAGCTTTTCACCGCGGCAAATGCCCTTTGAAGTAGCCAGCCATATTTCATCACCTTGAAGATCTACTCCAATGACGAAATTATGAGAGAGAGAGGTAGCTGCAGGCATTTCTTCAGTTTCCTTGCCATTGCTAATCAATATTTTCCCTTTTTTATCGCTTTCATTCTTCTGGTAGGATACCCAGGTTTCTCCATCGAAGCTGCTTAGTCCCATATCAGTACATAGCCAAACAACGGGGCCATCGGCTTTCACGAAGTTGATAAAATTACTCAATAAACCGCTGTCATGATCAAAATAACCTTTCCATCGTAAGCCATCATAGCGGCTTAGTCCAAAATAGGTTCCTACCCAAAGAATATCATCCCCATATGATACCCCGGTTGTAATATCATGCACAACGCCATCATCCGGAAACAGGTCGATTTCCATTTCTCCATCTGGATCTACATAATCTCGGAAATTTTCAGTTTCCTTATTGTATTCGATTACTCCTCCACCCCAGGCAGCGATAAAGATCTTATTTCCACCAGCACACACACCATAGGTCCATGGTTCATGCATGGGAGCATTTCTTTCTGTATATATACCCCACTCACCGGTATAAGTATCATAATGTCCGGCACCCCCACCAGTGGCTACCCAAACATCTTTACCATCACACACAACCGAATATATAACATCATTGGGAAGGCCACTATTAAATTGCGTAAATGTTTCAAATCTGCCGGCTGACCACCTGTTTAATCCTCCAAGTGTACCAAGCCATACATCGCCTGTAAGTTGGCTTATATCAATTGATAGAACACCAGGATGAGCCAAACCATCTTCAACAGTATAAGTATGCCATTCATTATTTTCATAAACGGCCAGGCCGGCACTTGTTCCTACAAAAACCCGGTCTCCATCAATTCGTACACAATAAGCTTTATCTGCCGGTAATCCGTCTTTTTTGGTGAAGGTTTTCCAATTTCCATAAATGGGCATGGAACTGGTTTGAGCCGTTCTATCTATTTCGTTTTGTTTATAAATTTCTATATTTTCATATTGCTTGTACCTGGAATTTTTGTCTTTCGAAACAAGGGGTTTGTGGATGTAAAATCCTGACAAAGAAATAACTATAACTGCCAAAAGGAAGGTTGCAAATCCTTTAGACAAAACTTTATCTATAATTTTCATTACCATTTGAATTTTCAGATTTAATTTCAGCTTCGTATGGATCAATATCTTTTTTATACGCATCCACATTGGTATAATATTTAGCATCCCGTAAAGATTTAAGATATTCAACGAGATCATTCAGCTGGTCTTTTAACATATCATTGGCAGCACCATGCTTATCCTCATCATTAAACTTGGTCCAAATTTCTTCCAGAGTGGCGGCCCTTCCATCATGTAAATAAGGTGCTGATTCATAAATATTGTTCAATTGGGGGGAATCGAATAACATTGGATCATCTGTTTCTGCCAGAGTACCTACATCTACCATTTTCATATTGGTAAAATAAGGGGGAGGATGACAGGTAACACATCGATTATCAACTGGAATTTCTTCCCCTAAATTTGTTTCTGTTCTGTAAAAAATAGTCTTGCCACGCTTTTGTGCCTGGGTTAATTCACCATTGGGATTATACCTGAGGTTTGGTGGATTGTCGATACCTGTCATGATATAGGCTACTAAAGCATCTAGATCATCATAATTAAAAGCTTCTGTTCTGGTTAATATTGTTGAAAAACGCATGCCATCCTGTTTATAAACACTTGAGTTTTTCCCATTCCATTTGTAGGGAGGGATTTCCCCGATATCGCGCAATGTTTGTGTATTGGCAAGATTTCGCCCCATGTCTTTGCCAGCCATATTGTATACCAGGCCATCTTCATGTGAGTCAGGGTGGCAGGTATAACAACCATACTGATTTTGGAATGTGTGTCCAGAATTGTTGAATAATCTTCGTCCCTGACGATTAACAGTAATTCTGGAAGGCCCTTCAAGATCAATTGTTTTTACAGTCTCCATTAAATCTGTATCGATAACAGAGATTCTATCTTCCAGCCTTTCGGCCACATATAGATAATCTCCATCTGGAGAAAGTACCAGGCCTTTAGGATTTGCCCCGGTAGGAATTCTTTTAAGGACATACTGGCTGCTAATTCCAAGGTGATTTGAATACATATCGAGCTTTTCCTGGCTTGATTCTGTTAATAATGTACGAATTGCATCAACATCAATAACTGTAATATAATCTACACCAGAATGACTGATAAAAGCTTTTTTACCTTCGGGGGCAATAACTATATCAAAAGGATCAGAATAATATGCATTTGGTTCATCTGTTAGAAGTTGGATTATTCTGCCCTTGCCACCCTGTTCAACAATCCCGATGCCATGTGTCATCATCCATCCTTTTTCAACCTGAACGGAAGGAATAAGGTTTTTTGGCCTGATAAGAGTTGCAATTGCCAAATCTCCTGAAGGAGAAAAGGCAATATTCTCCATTATATAGGCATTCTCAAATATCTTACGCTCCTCAACCCTTTGAGAAGATGTATTAATAACAGTGAGTTCTGTTAAAGGTGGAGCATCTGCTGATATGGGGAGTGTTCTTCTACTTGTAACATAGGCTTTATCTCCAGTTGGTGAGAATTCAATCGCGACCGGATTATTTCCTGCCATCATCCTTTTTATTTCAGATTTGGTTTGGAGATCTACAATTGAAACTTCAGACGAATATGAATCAACAACATAAAGGAATCTTTCATCAGGACTGAGCTTTATTTCAGCCGGGCCACTACCTGCTCTAAGGGTGTCAATAACTTTTGATTGGGATAGATCAATTTTATAAATATTGTCAGCCCATTGATTGCTAACATAGGCTGTTTGCCCATCTTTGCTTAACGTCACACTATGCGGTTTTTCACCTACAGGAATTTTATCAAGAACTTTGTTCTCATTCGCATCGATAACCAATAAAACATTGCTTTCCTGGCCAATTACATATAGTTTACTTCCATCAGCAGAAATGTTCAAATTAAAGGGAGAAATATAATCTTCATTAATGAAGTTTGAAAAGACACTATTCTTATTCTTATATAAATGGCATGAAACACAATATACAGGATGGTCCTCTACTGCAGTAATATAACTTACATGCTTCCTGGCCAACTTATGAAATGGGATGCTTAATAAACCAAGCACTGCAATAACACCAACGATAAAAATTATTTTATTTTTCAACTTCATCTTTTTTTCAAAAAACAGGTCAATAAATAACTTAAGGTGATTGAGAAACTTCAATGGGTATTGAAATGGGAGCTTTCTTGACTGACAAAGGTACTAAATTTTCCGGAGTGAGCTCCGGGTCTTCGTGGCACCCTACACAGCCCCTTCGTTCAAATGGCCGCACCCAAATCCACCCCGATGGGCCCTGAACCACATTATTGCTATCGTCCAGAGTCTGTAATCTAAATGGTGTATCAGCTATTATTTTAAGGTAAAAAGAACCATCTTCCTCAACACTTACAATACCCATACTTTCGTCTATTCCCAGTACCTCAACTTTTGAGGCATGTGCTATAACTTGATTTAGTGAATCTGCTTGTGGTGAAATAACATTAATATCCTGGCATAAAAGTTGACCTGTAGTAATTTTCGGATCAACTTCATCAGGTAAATTGCGTGGCCGCTGGTATGCTTCAACTTTCCGGGATTCGAGAAGGTGATAGCCTGGAGGATTGTACAGTTTTAGCAGAGATTTATCACCAGGGGAAAAATAATAAAGTCCAATAGATTCCTCATTGGAGGCACGATAGGAAACAATTATTCTTCCATCTGATTCAGGTAATACTGAGTAGAAGCTACCAGCTAATTCAGCAGTATGATTTATTTTGGAAAAAAGAGGCCTATTCTGATGAACAGATATTATATCGATTTTACTATCATCTCCATCTGCCCGTTCTGTAAAAAATACCTGTCCTTCCTCCGTTTCATGAACCTGATGGTTCAGCTTACCCATATTATCTCCCCTATAAAATAACTCAGCTTTTGTCCCGTTAGGTCTCATCGCCAGATACATCATTTCTCCTTGGGATGGAAATATTTGTTTTGTCAACATCAGTATTCGGCCATCCCGCAAAATGGTTGATGTATAGTCCAGATGTGGTTGAAAGCTTATTTGTTGAATTTTTGTTCCATCCAGGTTCATAGTATAGAGGGCCATCGCCGACCCCGTTCCCACATCGGCTAATTGTTTACTAAATACCATTCTGTCCCCTGGAAGATATGCCGGGCCAAAACATGATTCTGAAAAATCAGTTTTTTGAGTTGATTTCCCGGTTTTTAAATTCATCTCCCATACCTGCCAGCTATCGTTCTCATTTTGCTGAGCTGTGAAAAGAATACGACTTCCATCATAAGAAATATCAGGTGAACAAGCTGAATAAAAATCAGATGTTAATACATTTTCAGACCCTTCTGGCTTATCCGTATTAAGCATAACTATTTGTGCTTCTCGGAATTTGTGTATTATATCATCTTTTGGGGTGTCAAAATTATCCAGAGCAAGCTTTGTAAAAACAATCAGATCGTCACCAGATAGTTTCCCAGTGCATGAAGACAGGAAAATGCCACTTAATCCAAGGGCAATTATATAAACAGTTAAAATAATTGCTTTTCTAATACTCATGGAGTTGTTGATTCAGATTCCTTTATGGTGAGATATTGTCCAGCTTTAATGTTTTCCAATATCTGAATTTTTCCAGATGGCCAAATTATTTCAATACTTTCAACCATTTCATTATTATCTAAACCAAAATGTAGTCTTGGGTCGTTTTGTGAAAGATATCCACTTGAACTTTTCTTTTGTGCATATTGCTTTATCCCTCCAGAAATCAGAGTTACCCTGGCACCATTCCCATCCCTGTTGCTGGTTTCACCTATGAGGTTTAAGGATATCCAATTCTTTTGATTTCCTTTATTGTTACGAAGCAAGGCTCCATGATCATTCAGATTGACAATATAAGCGTCGATATCACCATCATTGTCGTAATCTCCAAAACAGGCACCCCGGCCAACTTTTTCTTCCTGAAAATAGGCGCCTCGATCAATTGAAATATCAATAAATTTGCCATTTCCATCATTTTCAAATAACTGATCTTCCTGACCGTATAGATGCTTTAATTCACCATTAACTTTAAATAAATCGAGATCTGTGTCATTGTCGTAATCCAGAAAAGATGAGGCCCAGCCAACAAATTGTCCACAGGCTACGGCAATTCCAGAGTTGTATGACATTTCGCTAAAAACACCGTTTCCTTCATTCTTGTACAATGAGCAATATACATCGTCTGATACAAAAAGGTCGATTAAGCCATCATTGTTGTAATCGGCAAAATCAACAGACATACTAATAGTGGCTTCCCCTACCTGGTTGAATGCAACTCCAGACATTATTCCGCGATCCTCAAACTTTTCACCTCCATCATTGTGGTAAAGGTAATTGACCATATGATCATTTGATACAAAGATATCTACGAATCCATCATTGTCATAATCTGCAGCTCCAACTCCCATTGCCCTTCCATCTCTGTTAAAAACACCCATTTCCGTGGTTACATCAGCAAAGGTACCATCACCATTGTTGTGATACAGCAGATCCGGTTGCCCGTCATAAGCCATGGGGCCGGGAAAACCATCGGGGGCGTAGTAATAATTGTACTGCGGGTCAAAATCAATATAGTTGCCAACATATAAGTCCAGGTGACTATCGTTATCATAATCAAGCCAAACTGCACCAACACTGCATTCTTTTCCCCCAACACCAGCTGTTTCTGTTACATCAGAAAAGGTTCCATTTCCATTGTTATGAAAAAGAACATTGGGTCCATGGTTGCTAATGTAAATATCAGGGTAGCCATCATTATCAAAATCTCCAACGGTCATACCCATTCCATATCCTTTATCACCTACCTTGGCACTTTTAGTAACATCCTCAAATGTGCCATTCCCAAGATTTCTAAAAAGATGATTTTCTGAATTAGTAATGGCTGGATTATCCTCGTTCATACTTAGGTTTTCAGTGTAATTCCCATTGCTCATGTATATATCGAGAAATCCATCCTGATCGTAGTCCAGGAAGACTGCACCACCTCCTACTGATTCTACGAGATTACTCAAATGGTCATCTCCGATAGTATGCTTGAAATCTATACCAGAAAACTCAATAATTTCCTGGTAAAAGTCATCCGTTGCAGCCGGGAGTTTTAATTCAGATACTTTTTTTGACTTGGAAGATGAATTATTATTCGAGTCACAGGAAATTAAAAAAACTCCAAATAAACCAAGTGATGCTATGAGGATGCCCCTGTTTAGTGAAAATAATCTCTTTGGCTTTTTAACCATATTTTATTTATAAGTATATCTATGAACAAATTTTGAATAAGCAAAATTAAAAAATTATTAAAATCAACCATATGTTTGTCAACATTATTTTAACTGGAGCCACCTGGAAATCGAAGTTTCAGAGCATTTTATCTGAAATTTGAACCATACAAAAAATAATAGGATTGTAATGAATTGATTCTGTAAATATTGCATAATAAGCTCAATTTGAACAGCTGCATGAAATAGGAGGCACCGGTAGCTGGCTCAGGTTCATGCTTAGTAATCTATTCTTTCTTGCTTCCATGCATTTTTTACATGTTGAAAAATTGTCGATATCCCAGAGATCAGAATATACGAGACCCTTTTTTAGCCTGATTCCGTACTCCACTACATTTTCAAGAGATTTAACATCTGGTGATTCAAAATACCCGTTTGAGGCCAAATCTTCCAGGGCTCCATTTCCGGCCCTTACAGGAATAATAATACAAGAACTTACTCCGGTTTCGAACGCATAATCAATTGACTTCTTAGCCCAAATTACACCTTCGGATTCTGAAAGAAAGGGAGGCCGAAGCAGTATAAATGCACGGGTTGCAATCCCATTTGTCCGCAAAAAACTTACAGATTGTTCAAAATTGTCCAGAGTCATCTGTTTGTTTAGCTCTTGAAGAACTTGCGGATGCACTGTTTCAAGGCCTATTGCCACCTGAAGCTCAGGTTTTAGCAGTTTATTAAAAAGCAGGCTGTTTTCATTTATAAAATTTGGTCTGCTTTCAACAATAACAGTTTCGAATCCTTGAAGCAGTGAAGCGATTTCTTCATAGTCACTTATCGCAATGGCTCGAGGGTCAAAGAAACTACCACTGTTGTATAACTTCAAATGTTTTGCGGGACTTAGTCTGGAAAGAGCAAATTTGATTTGCTCAGGAATAGCACCTGCCGGAACTGGTTCATCTGTGGTATTCTTCCAGAGGTCACACATCAAACAACGGAAAGGACATTCATTATTGACAAGAAGGATTGTTGAAACTTCTTCAATGGAACCCGAAGGAGTACACTCCTTTTCATTGAAATAGCTATAGGGTTTAAAAGGATCAACTGTGTTTTTACTTCCCCGACGGGTTAAAATCCATTGACTGTCTATATTAAACCCTGGAATATTACTCATAAATCGCCAGGAACTCTTTTCGGTATTCGATTTCTTTTTCAGGAAAATGCGAATTAAAGGTATCCATGGAACTTACACCATGTTGAAATCTTCTTTTCATGTAAACAGGCATGTCCATACCAGTGATAGTCTTCACACCACTTGCTACTACCTGTCCTTTCAATTCATAAAGCTTTTCATGATCCCAGGCTGTCATCTCAATAAATGGGATACCTTCAGCAATTTCAATCACGTTTTCCAGGGTATAAGGACTGAAAGCCTCAAAACCCAGTTTGTCTGAAGGTGTGTAGGTACGCATATAACCTCTGCTTAATCCCCCAGAATAAGTCAATGAATGTTTCATTTTTCCAACCCCCCAGCCCTCATGATAGAGCATTAAATTATTCAATACACTACGTAT
>JASJGS010000083.1:0-3574 GCA_033791445.1 Bacteroidales bacterium
CCAATATTTTTCCATCTTCAAGTGAAATAATATTTATATCACCATTTTTTAGTATACATGCTCTTTTATTGTCTGGAAACCATCTTCCTGTTGTTACATTTTCTGCAATTAATCTAGGTGCTCCTCCTGTTTTAGGTACAAAATAAATACTCCTGGAATTGCCATTTTCAATTATATATCCAATCATTTTACCATCTGGGCTCCAGTTTACCCAAAGCTCACTTTCGGGTGTATTTGTAATCTGTATGGGATTTCCTTCTACAACCGGAACGATCCAGATATCTCCGTTATGTATCAAAGCGATTTGTGTGCCATCGGGTGACCAGGAGAATGAAACATTGTAAGGGCCACCTGACCATCCTTCAAAGACCAATCTTGCCGGACCGGTTGTTCTGGCCTTTGGAGCAGAAAATGGGACAACATATAAATCTTTCGTATTTTCCTTTCCTGGTAACCAGAAAGCCAACTTTGACAAATCAGGTGAGCCTTGAACAGGGAATGGTTCTGCCTCTGATTTAACATCAATCAATACCTGCAATGGATTACCTTCGGATAAGGGAACTGATTCGAATATGTATTCACCTTGATTTTTTTCACTTAAGGTTAAAAAAAGTTTACTGTCGGCAGACCACCTTGCATCATAAATGTTATGACCGGGAACGGGCTTGAAAGAAGGTCCTCCGGATATTGAAACGACCTTTAAATTCCATTTATCCTCGTAAGAAGGCTTATAGAAAAGCATTTTATCGCCATCAGGTGAAGTACCGATAAAATCTCCTACCTGTTTTTCAGGAAATGAAAATTGGTAATTTTTTTGAGCAGTGGAAGAATAAAGAAAGCTTTTTCCGATAGCTGCATAGAAGAGCCATTTACCATCGGAAAGCCATCGTGGCCTTGCATTCATGGTGTTCTTGATAATTTGTTTTTTTTCGTTGGTGGAAACGGATGCAAGCCAAACACCATCATCGTTGTAGGCAATTAAACTGCCATCGGGAGACCAGGCCGGACTTCGTTTATACGATTTGGAATCAGTTATAGGGATAAGATTGCCATCGTTTATAGAAATAGTCCAGATATCTGAAACGGTTGTTTCGTCACATCTCATGAATGCCAGTTTTTTTCCATCCGGAGACCAGCTCACGTTATGTTGCCATTTATAATCTCCGCTAATAAGTTTTTCCGGCGATTCTGCAGAACGGCCTGTTTCAGGTGCAACGGACACGGTCCAGATCGCGCTGTCCGCATAAAAAGCCGCCTTTTTCATATCCGGGGAATATACTGTCCTGGAAGCATCCATGTCGACCAATGTGAAAGGATCATCTCCATTTATGGGAACTACAATATTGTCAGAAACCAGAAACTTTGCGTCGGGTGACAGGTTAAAGCCACCTGTTGTCCATTTTATCAAATCGTTTTTCCCTACAAAAGACTTTATCTTCCGGTAAGTTATCCCTGTTTCTTTATCAACAATTGTATTTTCATCCATATTATAATTTAATACCCCAGTATTTTCATTCTTTTTCATCTCATGTTCCACCTGGTCAATCATCAATTCACTCACAGGTGCAATATTGCTTTCGGGATTTTCTTCAACAAGATTTGTAAAAGTTGACAGGGCTTCGTTATATTTTCCATCCCTGAACTGAGATTGCCCGACATAATATTTTGCATTCAAAGCCAGTAAACCGTCCGGATCCAATTCGATGGCTTTTTTATATTCCTGAATAGCTTCTTCATATTCCCAGCGGCTATAAAGTTCGTTTCCGTTTTTTACGTACTGTTCTGCCTGTTTATTTAAATCGGCAGTGTATGCTTCCATTTGAAGAACTCTTTGTTTGGCAATAATTACTTCATCCTTGTGCTCCGGGTAGCGGTCAATTACATCCTGGTAAGTTTTGCGTGCCTGCTTTAGTCCCAGTCTTTCGTAGCATATTCCGGTATGCAGTAATGCCTTTGCAGCAACTTGTCTTTCTTCCGGATATTTGGTTAATATCTCCTGAAACAAATCAATGGCCTGCTGCAATTCCCCTTTGGCTTCTTCCAGATAAAGCGCTTTTTCGTACAACTGGCTTGCTGTTTGTTGTGAAAATCCATTTGTGTTAAACAGAACCAGGCAAACCACTGTCAAAATCAGCATGAAGCCTGTTTTATTCGTTTTCATTTTAATGCCCTCCTTCATTTTTGGTTTTACACTTTTTAATATTTATCAAAGTTAGGCGTCGCTTAAAAATTAGTGTCAAGGAAATGTGATGATAAGGTGATAATACAGCAATATTGACCGGCAATCTAAATTACAAGTTTGTATCCCACTCCCCTAACGCTGATTATATAAACCGGATCCGAAGGATTATCCTCCAGCTTTTTTCGGATATTGGCAATGTGACTGTCGATGGTTCTTTCAGTAACCACGGTATTGTTTTCGCCCCACACCTGTAATAAAAAATCATCGCGTGTAACTACTCGTCCTTTGTTTTCATAAAGAAATTTTAGCATCTGAAATTCCAGAGGTGTATAATCTATTAATATACCCTGATTTACGGCTTCATACTTTTTAAAGTCAAACACGGTATCTCCAATACAAAAAACGGAACTGTTTTCTGTATTCCCGCCTGTCCTTCGCAACAAAGCATTAACACGTGCCAGCAACTCCCGCAGGCTAAATGGTTTCGTGACATAATCATCAGCACCCAGTTCCAAGCCCAGCACCTTATCAACTTCGTTGTCTTTAACTGTCAGCATAATTATGGGAACATTGTTTCCATCCTGCCGCAGTTTTTTACAGATTTCAAATCCGTTCAGGTAAGGAAGCATCAAATCGAGAATGATTAAATCCGGTGGATTTAGTTTAATCATATCCAGGCCGATTAAGCCGTCACTTGCTCCGAAAACTTCAAATCCTTCCGATTCAAATTCATCTTTTAGCGATAACTGAATCCCGGGATCATCTTCAATAATGAGAATTTTTTTATTCATTATAACCTCTCTTTTACATTTCAAATGGGTAGAAAAACTGCAATAACGGAATTCCATCCGGTTTCGGTAACTGTTTTAATAGTCCCGCCGTGAGCCTCAATTGTATATTTAACCAGCGTTAATCCAAGGCCGGTTCCCCTGATGGAATTTTCTATCGCCTTTTTTCCCCGGTAGAACTTCTCAAATATTTTTGCTGATTCATCTTTTTCAATTCCAATCCCTTTATCTTTAATTTTAATAAGCACCGTATTATCCAATTTTTCTGCCGTTACGCCAATCTCCTTCCTCCCGGGCGAGAATTTTACAGCATTATCCAAAAGATTGAATATGGCCTGTGTCATTGCCTCCTTGTCCATGGAAATAACAGGAAGATCCGCAGCAATCTGAAATTGTACAGAAGCTGTATTTTCGAAATTTTCTTTGTTAAAATTATGGATTACCTGTTTCAGCCACAACCCGGTATCTGTATTTTCCTTCCTGTACACCTTTTTTCCCTCTTCAATTTTGGCGAAATTCAGAATGTTGCCAACCAACCGTATAAGCCTTTATATATCAAATGATATTACAGAAAGATACTGCCTTAATTTTTCAGGCTTTGTAA
>JASJGS010000084.1:0-3577 GCA_033791445.1 Bacteroidales bacterium
CAGGAATAAGGCAAGCATAAGAGATATGAAATTCAATTTTGATAATGGCGTAGCACCTTTCCCAATCTTAAATTTTAAGCCGGGAATTAGCATTTCTTTGCCGGAGGTTATTTTCTGAACATAGGCAGTTACTTCATTATCTCCATCATCAAATAAAACTTTTACATATCGTGCCACTTCACTTGAATTGATGACGCTTAAAAATTTCAAAGGACTTACTTTCCCGGTTGATTCAACTTCCTCACCGTCCTTAATAATTTTTACCAGGGTACCTACCTGATAGAACTTTCCTTCTTCTTTTGGTGCACCATTGTATAATTTTCCCCCATCACTTGTAGTTGTGACAGTCATTGCCTCCTCGAACTTATCTCCGCTTTCAGTAAACCAGCGATATATGCCATCTTTTTCCATTTTTACCAATGAAACATCTTCAACATCCATACTGGAAACCAAAGCAAAGCCCTGCATATTATCGGCTGTTAATGTCATGGGCTGAATATAGTCTTGATTTTTATTATCGGGATTAAGGTTTAAGCCATTGTTAAAAATATATATGGCAAGAACTGTAGAAAAAATAATCAGTAATCCCCCTTTAATAAATTGAACGTAAGTTGTCGATGTCATGCCTGCCGTTGCAACTATAAAAATCACTACTACGCCTACCATAACAACCCCAACCCAGTGGTCAAGCCCAAGTAGGGGTTCGACGAGGGTACCTGCACCTACCATTTGAGGTATCAGGTAAAATATGGAAACAATCAATGTGCTAATGGCTGCCGTAAGCTGGATGGCTTTAGAATTAAACTTTGAATCCAATGCATCAGTAAACGTATATTTTCCTAAGCGCTTCATGGGTTCGGCAACAAGGAAAAGTGCCACAATCCAACCAGCTAAATACCCTATTGAATACAGGAAGCCATCATAGCCTACAAAAGCAATCATCCCGCAAATACCCAGAAAAGAAGCTGCGGATAGATAATCACCAGCAAAGGCTATTCCATTTACAGCCCAGTGAATTGAACCTCCAGCAGCAAAATAACTGCTGGCAGATTTAGTTCTTGAGCCAAAGTAAAATGACAAACCCAGTACAATCAATACAAAAAAGACAAACAATGCAATTGCTAAATATGATACTCCGTAAATCATAATTCTTCCTCCTTATTCATTTGATTTTCAATCTTAGTACATCTCCAATTATAAATCAGCCCCATAATTATGGCCAGAAAAATTAATCCGAAGCCGTATGTAACAGCAAGGTTGAGATCTCCAAATACTATAATACTCATTGCTTCATAATTAACTACACCAATGGCTACAAATACTCCATATACAATCGTATAAAAAATGAACATCCATATGCCAAGCCTGGTTTTTCTTTTCGCTGCATGATCTACACCGAGTTCTACTGCTGGTCCGTGATCCATAGGTTTTTAAGTTTTAGGGATTGGTAATTGTGTAATATTTTAATTGCTTTAATATCCATATCGCTGGATTTTACTCCTTCTCAATATTGCTTATAAATTGTATAAGCGGGTTCAGGCACCGGTTTTTCTAGAATCTTCAATAGTATTTGAAAACCGAAAATAACTACAGTCCATACTATTATAAGCTGAAGGATCATGTTTCTGTTCCTCCTTGCACTGTCTGTGGTAGGTTTAAAAAACTAATGTGGTAATCGTTTTTCTGAGTCTCCATCAGTTTGGTTGGTTTTGGGTTATGCGATAAACATATACCAAAAATTCTTTAAATTATATGATAAATATTATATTTTGCCTGGATTAGAATAGAATGTATTTAATAAGAATATTATGGCTCTTGAATATTAGATTGTAACAATGTTTTTATCAGGAAATTCACTTTTATATCCGTTTGTTTCTATTTTTATGGATAAAATTGGTCAAATTCTTTAGTATCATCCGGGAAATACTTTTTAATCAAACTTGATATGGATTCTAAAAATCAATTGGTTAGTTATATCGCTTTGGGAGCACCGGCAACCCGAAGACCGGTATTTGAAGTATTGCCATTCCTGAGGCCTGAAATTGGCTTTACTCCAAAATGGTTCCATAATGCACTTGATATTGACTTTGGGGAGAAATGGCATATCGATATTAATTATAGGAAAAAGTCCCTGTTAAAAATGCGCGAGGAAATTGATCGACGATTCCCTGGAAATAGAATTGGAGTTATTGATCAGGAAAGATCTCTTGATTTACTCACAGGCTTACATGGAGCCTGTACTGTGGCAGCCATATATGGTGTGCCAATTCGGTATGAGGCTGATAAGTGGCCAACGAGCGAGCATTTTAGTTTGCCTGAAGAGGAAATGAATAAGCTTGTTTCCCCGGATCTAAATAAAAACCGATTTTACCAGTCGATCTTGGAACAGGTCGATTCTATTGCCCGGAGTGAAGGCAAAGTTCTTGGGTTTATTAATTGGCAGGGTGTTTTAAATAATGGGCAGCGTTTGCGTGGAGAAGAACTTTTTATAGATATGTTTACGAATCCGGAGGGTACAAAGAACTTATTGGGATGTATTACCAACACAATGATAGAGGCTGCAGCAGGTTTACAAAAAATACAGGCTGAAACAAGTGTTAAGTATAATTTTTTTACAATAAGTAATTGCCTTGTAAATATGCTGTCTCCTGAATTGTATGATGAGTTTATCCTCCCATTTGATAAAAAGATTGCAGAAAGCTTTTCCACTATTGGTATCCACAACTGTGCATGGAATGCAAATCCTTACCTTGAAAGTTACTCTTCTATACCCAGGGTAGTCTATATCGATATGGGGATTGAGTCTGATCTGGAGAAAGCACGAAATCTCTTTCCCACATCACGAAGGGCAATTATGTACACTCCTATGGATGTAGCCAATAAGTCAATTGATGAAATTAGAGAGGATCTAACGAAAATTGCTGAAAACTATGGCCCCTGTGATATTGTTGCGGCTGATATAGAAGATGGGACACCCGATAAAAAAATATTGGATCTAATTGTTCTTTGTGATGAAATCTCAGATTTCTACGAAAACAAATAATTCTGTTGTTCAATAAATTGCTATATTGTCACATAACAAGGCAGTTTAAGAAAAGTATACTTCTTAAGAATAATCATGGTAAAATCTTTATTATGAAGAATTTTGTGAATAGAAATAAGAAAGTATTATTGCTGTTGATCATTGTATCATTCTCCAATTTTATTTTTGGAAACGATATCAGAAGAGTTTTTGATTTTAATAAGAATTGGCTCTATGATCAAAACGATTGGGTTGGATTCTATCATGGTTCAAGCATGTCCTGGAATGAGGCTGACTGGATTCCCGTATCTACTCCACACACATTTAATGCCCAGGATACTTTTGATGATGATAGGGGATATTATCGTGGTATTGGCTGGTATCGTAAACACTTTAAAGTACCAGAATCGGAAAAAGGTCGAATTATTAAAGTGCATTTCGGAGCCATTGGAAATGAATCTGAAATATGGGTAAACCAGGAGTTTATGGGGAAATTTACCAATGGATATACCCCCATTGAAATAGACATTACAGACTTTATTTCATGGAATGGCG
>JASJGS010000085.1:0-5628 GCA_033791445.1 Bacteroidales bacterium
AAAAAAATGGAAATTCTGTAAAGATACCGTTGCTGCCAAAGGCATTAAGCCTTATTGAAACTTATAAAACACATCCAAAAGTAATTAGAAACGCCTCGTTATTTCCGAAGATATCGAATCAAAAGTTGAATAGTTATCTAAAAGAAGTCGCTGAATTATGCGATATTAAAAAGAAAATTACATTTCATATGGCGCGACATACATTCGCCACAACAATAACATTGAGCAATGGTGTACCTATAGAAACAGTTTCAAAAATACTAGGGCATACAAAAATTGCAACGACACAGATTTATGCAAAGGTTATTGAAAGAAAAGTAAGTGATGATATGTTCATGCTGCGTGAGAAACTAAGTCAAAACAAAATTGCAAATGTTTAAACAAACAAAAACAAACGTTTTTAAACTTGTGGATTCAGAGGCTGGGTATCATGGATACTTTTTTAATCTATAAAAAATCGTGAAAAGAGAATCCACAAGTTTAAAAATGAACCAAACGAGCCAAGAGCGAGTGCGGTAGTTTTCACTTATTTTTTTGATTAAAATTCCACCTATCAAATTAGAATAAATCATATCATATTTTATGGGTTTGCTGCAAATTTTTGCCTGTTTATAGGGCTTGCAGAGCGATTTGACGCAAAAACAACATATTGGTAATTTTTATAAATCACCTAATGCGCTGTAAAACAAAGCATTACGGATTGGTAACATCGCGTAGCGTGTTACCCTCTTGCTTTACATCTTTCGTTTGCAAAGCAAACTGCAAATGAATACAAATAGTTCACACTATTTACTATTTGCGATTTTAAAATCATATGTATCAGCAATGCTTACTTTATTTTTTACAAAGAATAGAAAAAAACTCAACTAACTAACCAACTTGAACAAAAGTCTGAGAGTGACATTCCAATATAAAAAAGGTATATACATATCAAAATCTTCTTAAAGTTTAAGAACCTTCAATATGTCATGTAAAAAAGGGTATGATTCAATCTCTTTTTGAGAAGATTAATTAGTAAATATTTTGCTTGATAAATAGATAAGCCCTTTGGGACAATATTTGATACAGTTCGTCCAAATCAATTTAGTTATTATGTTATTTAATAGTATGTTTAGATTAGCAATTTAAATATCATTTGAACCATCAAACTTATTATCCTATGAAAACCTACCAAGCATCGACAGAAGTCGACAAGATCAGTAATAAAGCAGTTGAATCATTTCAGGCAAATTTTGGAGGACCATTAATTTTAGTTGGCAATGAAAATTATGATGCGGAACGCCAGTTATGGAACAAATTAATTGACAAGCGTCCGGGAATGATAGCTCAGTGTTCAGGGGTGAGCGACGTAATTCAGGCAGTGAACTTTGGCCGTGAAAATAATCTACTGGTTTCTGTTCGTGGAGCGGGACATAATGTTGCGGGAAATGCGTCGATAGATGATGGACTGGTGATTGACTTATCTCATATGCGAACTGTGATTGTGAATCCACAGCAAAAGACGGCTATAGTGCAGGGAGGATCCACCTGGGCGGATGTAGATCGGGAAACCCAGGCATTTGGGCTGGCATGTGCCGGGGGAGTTGTTTCTGATACCGGTGTAGGAGGACTTACTTTGGGAGGCGGACTTAGCTGGATGCGGCGGAAGGTTGGAATGAGCATTGATAATTTACTAGGAGCAGATATGGTTCTTGCTGATGGCCGCTACGTTCATGCCTCTGAATCAGAAAATCAGGATTTATTTTGGGCTATCAAAGGAGGAGGCGGTAATTTTGGCATCGTAACTACCTTCCATTTCAAATTGCATGAATTAGGTCCAACAGTGATGATGGCCGCAACCATGTATCCTCGTGCCGAAGCTGAAAATATTATGAAATTTTGGATTGAATTTACCAGAAGTCTGCCTGACGAAGTGAGCAGTGATTGTATTCATTGGTCGATACCGGAGCATCCAGGATTTCCTCCGGAGCTTCAAGGAACGGAAGTAACCGTTCTTGCCGGAATGTATTTTGGATCTCCAGAAGTTGGAGAAAGAATTCTTCAGCCCTTGCGAGAAGTTGCAACCCCACTACTTGATTTGAGTGGCGTTATTCCTTACACGGCCGTAAATAAAATGTTTGATCCATTTCTGGTAAAAGGTACTTTAAATAGCTATTGGAAGTCTTTATATGTAAAGGATATTGACGAAAATCTAATGCAACTGATCATTGATAAAGTCAATGATTCGCCATCAGCACAAAGTTTATTATCCATTAGAAATTTGCAAGGTGCGCTTTCAAAGGTTCCAGAGGATGCTACAGCCTTTGGTGATCGAAGTGCTCGCTTCCTTGTAAGTTTAGATACTATGTGGAATGACGATGCCTTAAATGATCACTGTATTCAATGGACAAAACAATTTTTCAGTGAACTTAAGCAATACTCTGATGGGCAAGTCTATTTCAATTTTAACAGTGATATGAGTGGCTCCGAGGATTTGGCAGAAGATTCATTCGGGTCCAACTATCAAAAATTAATTGACATCAAAACCAAATATGACCCCGACAATTTCTTTAGAATGAACGCGAATATTAAACCAAATGGTCAAGCTTAAAGAAAATTATTGAGCTATGAGGTTTATCTCTGCGGGTGAACCTCTTTTAAGCCCATCCTTTTTCTTATGTCATTATAGCCTGGTAAAGAATGTAAAATCTCACCATCCTTATGATTTAACGCCAGTAAAATCAAGGCGGGATCTTTAACATCACAGGCATTATGCAGAAGTTCAATTGCTTTTTTATTCTTTCCAAAAGTTGCAGCGGCTATAGCAAACGAAGTTGGCAACAATCCATTGTTTTTATATTCCCTTTCAATTTTTGAATAAATTTTCTCTGCCTTCTCTTTCTGATTCATTTTGAGATAAATGTATATGAAGAAATAGATCCAAATTTTGCCCGATTTTCCTGATGAATTTTCCAATATTTCATATGCTTTTTTATGATTGCCTGACCAGAATAAAACAGCCGATAGATTGTACGCGGTGAGGTTTTGAGTGGGATCAATTTCAGAAAGGTCATTCATTTCCTGAATGGCCACATCATACAATCCTAATATCGTATATGAAGGAACTAAACAATTTCTTGCATAGCTTGAAAGCGGATCAATCTCAATAGCTTTCTTCATCAGTTTAATCCCTTCTCTTGCATTTCCTTTTACACAGTATTGATAAAAGAAGCCGTACCATACATAGGCCTGAATAAATGATGGATTTATTGATATAGCCTTTTTAAATTGGTCTGCAGCCTGATCCCAATTCCATTCGTAAAACAATGAAATAATTGCCTTGGAATTATACGTTTCAGCTAATTCCGGGCCGTATCGAAAAGCAGTGTTGGCGGCTTTTATGGCATATTTCCAGTTATCTGAGGCCGGTAAATACGCATGAAGAATAAGCATAACATAGGTGTCTGCAAGTCCTGAGGATGCCAAGGCATAGGTTTTGTCAATTTCTAAAGCTTTCTTAAAACAATCAAGTGCTTCAAGTAAGGCAGTGCCTCTTTTGTAAAATAGTCCTCTCCCTTTTAAATACAATTCGTAAGCTTCAAGGTTCTGCGTTTGTTGACGACCTTCCAGTTTTTTCGCTCCAGCTGATAGGGTGAGGTTGAGCTGATTGCCAATTTCTTTAGCAATTTCATCCTGGATGGCAAAAATATCATCTAATTGACGGTCATATTTTTTTGACCAGAGGTGAAAACCATTGGAGGTTTCGATCAATTGAGCCGTAATCCGTATCTGGTTGCCCATTTTTCGAATGCTTCCCTCCAAAATCTTGCCCACGCCCAAGGCATTTCCAATTACCCGTAAATCCTCATTTTTCCCTTTGAAAATAAAAGACGAAGTTCTTCCAGAAACCTTTAAGTCGGGGTATTGAACTATTGTGTTGATTATTTCTTCAGAAATTCCGTCACAAAAATATTCCTGTTCCGGGTCATTACTCATATTGACAAAAGGCAGGACAGCGATACTTTTTGCTGATGATTCTTGTATGGATTCCCTATTTGTTTTTTTTGAAGAATGTGTTTCCTGAGCTGTAAGAACTTCATAAATGCGAATAGGTGAGACAACATTTTTTAATTTTTCTTGCTTTACAAATTTTGTTACAATGCCTTGCTTATTTGAAATATTATTTTGAATCGCTTCGGAAATGTAAATACTACCGGGAACAGCAAAGGCCTGAATTCTTGAGGCGATATTCACACCATCTCCAAATACATCTTCATTTTCAAATACCACTTCGCCAAGATGTATGCCGATTCTTAATTGCAGATCTCTTACAGTGTTACTTTCTTTCTGAATTTTAATAGCCGCATTAACTGAATCAGAGACAGTATTGAAACTGGCCATTACTCCATCACCTAATTCCTTTATCCACCTGCCATTAAATTGTTCAATAATTGGTTTTTGTAATTCTCTATTCTTATTGAGTATCCTAAAAGCATTTTCTTCATTTTTGCCCATTAATGAAGTATAACCTACAATATCTGTAAACATAATAGCAGCAAGTTGGCGAGATTGTGACATTTAAATCAGTTTGATTATATTCAAATATAGATATTAATTCATTAATTAAATTTAAAATAACATGTCTAGTCCTAATATACGGCTACATGTTTAACAATCATTTATACTGCATTTCAAGTTGATTAATCAATCTTTTTTCAAGAATCATTTATGATCTTTATTAATAATCCCACCTCAACAAAAGTCTGATACAGACATTCTACTATCAATATGGTACATACATATCAAAATCTTCTTAAAAGCTTGTAAACCTTTAATATGTCTTGTAAAAAAGGGTGTAATTCAATACTACCTCTAAGGGATTAAACTATGATTCTTTAGACTGCTTCGGTAATTAAATCGTATGCTACGGACAATAATGGAAGCCCTTAGTCCTAAAATACTTATAATGTTTTATTTTAAATTATACCTTTCGGGGTTAAGTAAAGTTTTCAACTATGAAAATCACCATAAAATTATTACTAGTAATATTTCTATTTGTTACTTGTTCAAATGATGAAGATACTTTCAGTTGTTCTGATAGTGGATATACTTGTATACCAGATAAGATTTTTGAACAATCCTTAATAAATTTGGGTATTGATACTGATGGTACTATAAACGGTCACGTATTAACTTCTGATGTATCAGGAATTACGGAATTGGCCGTTAGCGGTAAAAAGATAAACGATTTAACAGGAATCGAAGGCTTTACTTCTTTAAGGGAATTACGTTGCGATGGTAATCAATTAACAAGTTTAGATTTAAAAAATAACACATACCTGGAAGTTTTATATTGTATGGAGAACTCAATTACTAGTCTAGATTTTAGTAATAACACTTCTTTAAACTTTTTATTTTGTAGTCAAAATGTAATAACCAGTTTAGATTTTAGTAATAATTACGTCTCTTGAAGTACTAATATGTTATGGCAATCAACTAACAAGTTTAGATGTGAGTAATAATACATATCTTAAATTTTTATCATGTGTGGGTAATTCATTAACCAGTTTAGATTTAAGCAATAATACGTCTCTTGAAAATTTAGCTTGTTGGGAAAATCAATTAACAAGTTTGGATATAAGTAAAAAT
>JASJGS010000086.1:0-8197 GCA_033791445.1 Bacteroidales bacterium
AGTACCTTACTTTAAATATAAAGTAAACACTGATGATTTACAAATTATTATTACAAACTAAACTTATATAATTTATTAACTAGTTAAGCATATAGGTTAAAAAAGCCCGGAATATTATAATCCGGGCTTTCAACTCATGAACTAAATTCTTATAACCCAACAATTTCTTTACCCTGTAAAAACCGAATGTCTCTAGGGATCCCTGCTTCTGATATTCGGTCGAGGTCTTTTTGCAAATCATCGCGAATGTATCCATTTTCTTCAATCATTAGCTTAGCCGCTTCATAATCACCATTTCCCTGGATTATTATGATTTCATTCGCCAGGTCATTCATTGCTTTCTGCATTTTTTCAAAATCAACCCTGTATGTCCCGGTTTTTTCATCTTTAGAAAATGCCCCTTTTTCCTGGAAATAATAGAATCTAACCATATTGGCTTTTCCATGTGAACTTGCAACACCAAAGCGAACGGATCTGAAAATACTGGTCATGAATGTTACATAATTATCCATTAAATCCTTTTCTCCCAGCTCACCCATTTCTGCAAGTTGAGTAACCAGAAATAATCCCAGGATATCTGCCTTACCCTCCTCCAATGCACTGTACTGTTCCTTCAATGCTGTCCGAACAACACCTTTATCATTTACTGTATTTTTTATTCCTAGGCCATGAGCTACTTCGTGAAACATTGTATTTTCAAAAAATGCATCAAATTTGATGTGTTTCCTTTGATCTTTTGTGATTACAACTTTACTAATAGGCACTAGAATTTTCTCAAATTTGTATTTCATTGAGTTTTTCAACTGCAATTTCCTGCTTCCCTTTTCAATATGTACCCTTTCATCATTAGGGAGATTAATGGCAATTGTTTTACTTCCAGCATTACAGTCACCGGCATAAAAAATGGCATCATAGGCACCTAGGTCGGAATCGCTACCAGGAACTTCCTGCTTATAATTCTCTGGAACGGGGAGTTCTTTTTGTAATATGGGTAGGAGAGAGGCAAAACGATCAAGTTTTTCACTCCATACTTTATCTTTAAGAAGTACATAGCATTCGAAGGCAGTCTTATATCCATATAAACCATCTTCATAGTTTTCAATAGGACCGATAACTACGTCAATATCATTTGTTTTCATATCCATCCAGGCCAGGTCGGATGATAAATAGTCATCATTTAAAAGAGCCTCTGACCTTAATTCAAGGTACTTTTTAAAACCTGGATCATCGGCCAGTTCAGATGCTTTCTTTAACAAAACTGAGATTTGTGAAACTTTTTCCTTGTACTCTTCATGATATGGAACAGAGACTAGTTCTCCAGCTTTATTTCGCTTTATAACAGTATATAAGTCTGATTTGCTATCGTTATCAAAAGCCTCAAATTCTTCCTTAGTCATATCTATAGGATAGAACTGTGCACCAGGAGGTTTTGGCCCATACTCTGCAAGAAATGGATCATTTCCACTTAATCTTTCCCATGGCCCATAATTGATTAATGAGAACATTTTTTCAGCTTCAGTACTTAATGAGCTCAGATAATCTTCCTTATCCCCATAGGCTTGTTTCCAGAATATGTCGTCAATTAGAGAAGCAGCATCAAACAAATAGTTCAATAATTCCTTTTGATTATCATTTAGTTCCTTTAATAAATCGGATTTGAGTTTAACTGGTGTAAATTCATCCACTTTTGATTGAAGAGCAGAAGTACTCTGTTTTGACTCAGGCTGGGTTTGACATGCTGCCAGCAGCAATGTAAAAACTGCTAAGAAAGTCCAATAAATTTTGTTTCTCATATTTTCAAATTATTAAAGTTGGTTTAAAAATGAGTTAAATATTAAAGAGTTTTTTATGACAATCAGTTTTTTATAATGCATTCCGTCTAACTCTCATCCTCAAATACATCATCCGAATTAAATTGAAAGCCAAGTCTTTTCCCAGTTTTAAGCTGTGAAATGTTCATTTTTTCAGAAAGCTGCCGAACCGTGGCGATTTTTACATTTTCATACGGTGGAACAAGCAAATCAAATGCCAGGGCATAACCCATTGCTCTTGAGATTATTTTCCTCAAATTTGTCTTGCTAATTTTTGTTTTACCAAAAGTCTTATACAAATAACCTGATTGGCGTTTCCCCTCGACAAAAAAGTGATTGTTCTTATTTACAAATAGCCTGGCAATTAAATACCCCAGATCATCTAATCGCTGATATTGAAATGAATCATCGAGAAAATTATAGATGTTAATGATGCCACAATATGAATTTAAAGGGTCTTTTTTCAGATACTCGGTTTCCCAAGCTTTATTTTCCCTGTCAAATTCAAATATGTTTGAATGCATGCTAAAAATAAGTAGATCCCCTGCCACTCGCACCTGTGCAACAAATATTCCTTTGTCAGAAAACTCAAGGCTGACTCTCTCATTTAAGTTAGAAAGCTGTGCGTTGTAATCTGACGTGATATTTTGGAGTACCTCTTTAAGAGTATTGAAAGCTGCAAGAGTGTTAGTAAATGCTTCCTGCTTAACACTGGACTTAACTGCCAGTTCATCTAGAATCTTGTTTTCTTCGTTATTTGTAGTCATTAATTTTAGTTAGATTGTTGTTCACCTTGTAAATTTAGCAAAGTTTTACATGAAATATGTACATCATGTAAAATCATACCCAAAAATATTTTCCGGATAAGAATAAGATAATAGAATTTAATAAAGATTTAGAATCTGCTTATAATAGAAAAACAATCATAGGTGATATACTCTGAATACCAGTTGTTTTTCAGTTAATAATAATAGAATGATGATAAACAGTTTTAGTATGCTTTCGCAAACAGGACTCTTCTGGTGGAGGGTTTCCCACTAAATACACATTTTCCAGGTTCCACTTCTGAGTCTATTGGAATACACCGAATTGTGGCTTTGGTTTCTTCCTTAATTTTCTGCTCTGTTTCCTTGGTTCCATCCCAATGAGCATGGACAAATCCACCTGAACCATTGATAATCTCTTTAAACTCCCCCCAGGTATCAACTTTAAAAGTGTTGACAGATCTAAAATCAAATGCTTTATTGTAAATGTTTTGTTGCATTTCCTCTAGAAGGTTTGCGATATAACTGGCAATGCCTTCCTGTGGAAGGGTCTTTTTCTCAAGTGTGTCCCGACGGGCAATCTCAATTGTACCATTTTCAATATCTCTGGGTCCAAGTGTGAGCCTTACAGGAATACCTTTTAATTCGTATTCTGCAAATTTCCAACCTGGCTTATGGGTGTCGCGATCATCGTATTTTACACTAATTTGCATATCCTCCAGGTCATTTTTTATTCTAGTGGCAATCTCTCCTAGCTCACCCAATTGCTCCGAGCCTTTGTAAATAGGGACTATTACTACCTGGATGGGTGCTAGTTTTGGGGGCAATACAAGTCCATTGTCATCAGAGTGAGCCATTATTAGTGCTCCCATCAACCTGGTCGAAACACCCCAGGAAGTAGCCCAAACAAGATCAAGCTTTCCTGTTTTATCCAGAAACTTAACATCAAATGCCTTTGCAAAATTCTGTCCTAGAAAGTGAGAGGTTCCTGATTGAAGAGCTTTACCATCCTGCATCAAAGCTTCTATGGAATATGTTTCAAGAGCTCCAGCAAATCTTTCTGATTCAGTCTTGGTACCTTTAATAACAGGCATGGCCATAAACTCTTCAGCAAAGTTAGCATAGAGGTTTACAATTTTTATAGTTTCTTCAACTGCTTCATTTTTTGTAGCATGAGCTGTATGACCTTCTTGCCAGAGAAATTCGGTTGTCCTGAGAAAAAGACGTGTGCGCATTTCCCATCTTACCACATTGGCCCATTGATTAATCAGGATTGGGAGGTCACGATAGGATTGTATCCAGTTTTTATAAGTATTCCATATAATCGTCTCAGAGGTAGGCCTGATGATTAATTCCTCCTCTAACTTTGCATCGGGGTCAACAACTACACCTTTTCCATCAGGGTCATTCTTTAGCCTATAGTGAGTAACTACTGCACATTCCTTAGCGAAGCCTTCAACATGAGCTGCCTCCTTACTAAAAAAGGATTTTGGTATGAAAAGTGGGAAGTATGCATTGCTATGACCAGTTGCCTTAAACATCTTATCAAGTTGGGCCTGCATCTTCTCCCAGATTGCATATCCATATGGTTTGATAACCATACAGCCTCGAACAACTGAATTTTCAGCGAGGTCAGCTTTTATTACTAAGTCATTGTACCACTGGGCGTAATCCTCTTCTCTGCTAGTTAAAACTTTTGCCATTTTGTTTTTTGGTATGAATTTTGAACTTTAATAAATCAAAGTCAACAAACGAGTTGCAAAATAAATAAAAATTAACAACAAAAGGAGGGTGTCATGAGAACAAATTTTAAAATATCAGCAATCGCAGCATTCATGATTTTTATATCACATGCAGCGCTTTCGTTTTCATCTGAAAATGTGGTAGGTGAGTACAATGATGGGTATAATGGATATGGACGCGGGAAAAAAGTCGTGGTGAACAATCATTATTCCAATAATATGTACGACTTTCAGTATTCATCTCGAATCAAGAGATTTCATGGTCCTTACGTAAGTGTAGAATATTATGGATCATGTTACACAGATGCATACTGGTACAGCTATGAACCTGCATACTTTGGTGGGAGTATATACAGAGAACCCTTTTGGAGTGGAGTATATTTCGGAATATCATTCGTAAATCCATACTACAGATCATATTATAGACCTTATTACTCAGCTGTTTATTATCAAAATTATGGTTATGACAGTTACTACTACGGGTATAGGTACAGACAAGTTTATTATGATAGGTGGAGTTACAACAGGTATCCTGTTGCCTACAGATCAGGTATGGTGAATTACCAATCCAAAAGAAATAATTACTACTCAGATAGAAATTATTATTCTGGTTCAAGGTATTCGAATTCAAACAGGTATGGTCGAACCAATTACAATAGCAATGCAAGGGTAAGAAATGTAAATAATAACAATACCCACATCAATAATGTAACAGTTAATAATAATTCGAAAGTAAGGGGAAACCATAACAACAATAAAACACATATTAATAATATTAATGTTAATAACAATAATTCGAGGGGTTCAGCAAGAAGTGGGAATAAGCCAGTAAAAAGGAATGACCACGGAAAAAGTATCAGTAAGGTTAGTACTGGAAACAATGTTTATAGAAGAGCTCCTGTTAAGAGCGCTGGATCTAGTGTGAAAAGATCAGTTAGCTCAAGTGCTAGTACTGCTAGAATGAACCAGGCGAAAATGAATTCGGCCAGAAAAAGTGCTACTTCAAATCAGGCAAGAATGCGAACTGTTACTTCAAGACCAGATTATAAGGTTGCCTCTTCAAAGCAGAATTCTAGATCTTATTCTAATCGTTCAAATAGTAACAGCTATAAAAAAGCAGTTGTGAATACCAGGTCGGTTAATACAAGCAGAAGTTCTGCATATCAGGGAAGCAGATCCAATGCTTCAGCAAGCGACAAGGTTCGGTCAAATGCCAGTATACAAAATAAGTCTAAGGCTACAAAACCTTCATACGCACAAAGCAAAAATGATAACTCAAGAAGCTCAAATGACAATTCATCTAGAAGACGTAAATAGTGCATCTTGAAAAGTTAATTGAAGCAGGGATTGATTCCCTGCTTTTTTTATACTTTTTCATTAGCGATAACGAATCTTTTACTCAATACTCCCTTTATCATAGAATGGATTGATTGTTAATTATGCGGAATTTTATATGATTGATTACATGTTATGGAATTTTTCTTATTTTTACATGAGCTTGTTAATAAACCTACAACTATTTTTAATTGATTTTTTTTAATTCTTTCACTTTGGTATGAAATTTGTTTAATAACTTATTAGAACGTACTAATTTGTAGGGAGGAACAATTATGAAAATAAAATTTACCATATTATTAGGGATCACAATAGCACTAGGGGCTTGTTCTTCAAGTGCTTATCTTGCTGATGATGTCTACTATTCTCCTAAAGATGAAAAGAGAGCTGCAAAGAAAGCGGCGAAGAATGCCGATGCAGTAGCTACAGTCGCAGTTGCAGAAGCTGTTCCTACAAATCAGGGTTTTGAGAGTGCAACATATATGGAGCCTCAAAATTCAGTAAGCGGAGTCTATAATGGAGATACTTTGGAACTGGAAACTTTTGAGTATGAGAATGGAGATAAGGAATTGGTAGTTAACAATTATTATGATGATTATTATAGTGATAACACTGACTACACTTCTAGAATAAGTAGGTTCTATGGACCCTCTGTTGGATTAGGATATTATTCTCCATATTACGGCCCAACTTTTTCATTTGGTATGGGTGTAGGTATGGGGTTTGGTTTTGGTATGGGTTTTGGATACGGATATGGTGGCGGATATTATGGTGGTTATTACGGCGGATATCCTTACTACCCTTATTATAATCCATGTTATTCTTGCTACCCATACTATGGATATGGTGGCGGTTATTATGGTGGCTATCCAGGATATATAAGTGATGGAGGTGCTGGTTATACTTCAACTCATAGAAGATCTTCAGCTACAGGCCGGGCAATGGATTATAGCAATGGAGGAACAAAATCAGCTAGTTATTATGACAATTCAGCTACCAGGAGAAGAGGGGTTTCTGCTTCAGCTGCAAACACAGCTTTGAAATCTCGTTCAGCCTCAACTGCAACAGCACTTGCACCAGGAAACAGGCGTAATATTGAAAGTAGAAGTGTGGCTGCATCGGATATGAGGACTACAAGAACTCTTCCTAATAGAAATAATAATTTAGCACAAGCTCAAAACAGATCTGCTAACACAGTAAATAGTCGTTCTTCACAAAGCAGTGCTAAAAGAATACCTGCTAAGACCACGCAAGCTTCAAATACAAGCAAGAACCAGATTCAGCGAGGAAATACCACTCAAAAAAGATATATACCCAGATATTCAACACCGAAGAAAACAACTGTGCCTAGTTATAATAGATCAGGGACAACCAGGTCAGTAAATACCACAAGGCCATCTTCTGTTACACGTCAGGGTTATACACCAACACAAAGCAGATCAAGCTTTACTTCTCCTACCAGAACAAATGCAAGGAGTACTAGCACTAAAAGGAGTTATAATCCTGGCAGCAGTAGTTCTGGAAGAAGCTATAGTAGCCCTAGCAGGAGCAGTAGCTCTGGAAGAAGTTATACCCCTTCATCCTCAAGTTCTGGATCAAGATCTTCAGGTTCATCATCTGGATCTCGGTCTTCCGGTTCATCATCATCCAGCTCAGGTGGAAGAAGACGATAACCAAAAACCTATATATTTCTTAACGGACTGCCTGTAAGTCTATTCTGAATTATTAAACTTAATCTTTAGACAAAATGAAAAGATTATATATACTTTCTATATCATTTTTCCTGAGCTTACTTATTAGTAATGCTCAGAATGAGACAGATGCACTGAGGTATTCACAAGTTTTTCCGGGAGGTACGGCCCGGGCAATGGGAATGAGTGGAGCATTTGGCGCATTTGGTGGTGACTTCTCAACCTTAAGTATCAACCCAGCGGGAATTGGAGTTTATCGATCCACTGAATTTACAATCACTCCAGCAGGGAATTTTAATTCCGTCACCTCACAGTACCTGGGTAATACAACTGAAGATAATTCATCAAGTTTCTTTTTGGGAAACGGAGGATTTGTGTATTCCTACCTTTCTGGTAATGACAAAGGCTTTGTTTCTGTTAATTTTGGTGCTGGCTATAATCGTGAGAATAATTTTTCTCAAAATATGGTGATGCAGGGAATTAATAATTCAAATTCATTACTTGATTATTTTGCTGACAATGCAGACGGAACTAATTATAATGATCTCTATCCATTTGAAGAAGGAATTGCATGGGATGTGTATATGCTGGATACAGTGAGTGGTCAACCTCTAAATTATGAAACTATATATTCTTTATGGGGTGATAATCCGAGCTCAACATATGGACAAGTGCAGCAGAGAAGAGTTTCGTCAACTGGAGGTGCTGGTGAGTATGTTTTTAGTTTAGGTATGAACATTAGCAATATGTTCTATATTGGTGGGACAATGGGTATTCATTATATGAATTATCACCAGGATATGACCCATTATGAATACGACCCGGATGGGCACATAGCGGAATTTGACTATTTC
>JASJGS010000087.1:0-2741 GCA_033791445.1 Bacteroidales bacterium
CCAACACCATTAACCATTTAACCATTTGAAATTATTAGAAATATTGATATTGTGCTTGGGTTCGATTCCCATGCACTTCCGCCATTTTTAATAAATCAGATGGTTAGGATTTTTTAGCGGTAAACGCGGATGGTCAATAATATAGTTTTTGGCTGGACAATAGTTAAACAAGTTCATATTTCTTACGCGACTTACTCCTTGACTGTTTTATTTTTCTTTAATATTCATTATAAACACACAATTTCTATGGAGAGATAAATGGCAGTTATAGAAGGATTTAGAATTAGAAATTTTCAAGCCCACAAAGAAATTACTTTGGGGAAATTATGGACTCAATGGAAAAAACGGCCATTAACTCCTCTCACAGTAGTCATTGGGAAAAATGGAGTAGGAAAAAGCACTCTATTTGACGCTTTTGGTTTTTTATCAGATTGTTTAAAAAAAGGTGTTGAAGAAGCCTGCAATTCCAGTGGTAGAGGAGGCTTTAAAAAAATCCGATCCCAAGGTGTTAAAGGTGCTATTGAGTTCGAAATTTATTACAGACAGGACCTAAATTCTCGGCCGATTACATATGAATTAGCAATTGACCTTGATAAACACAATAGACCATTTGTAAAACGAGAAAGACTTAGACAACGGCGAAAAGGACAGCGAACCGGTTGGCCATTTTCTTTTCTACTTTTAGACAAGGGATCTGGTTGGGTCTGGTCAGGCCATGAGGTAGGAATAAATGAAAAAGAAGTGGATGTTGGTGGTCTCGAAGAAAGCCCAACAGTTCAAAAAGTTGAACTTTCCGATTCAAGAATGTTAGGAATTGCGACATTAGGGACCTTAAAACAGCACCCCAGAATATCAGCCTTTCGAAATTTTATTGAAAGTTGGTATTTAAGCTATTTCACACCAGATTCAGCAAGAAGCCTACCACTGGCAGGACCTCAAAAGCACCTAAATATTCATGGCGACAATCTGGGGAATGTTGTTCAATTCATGGAACGCGAACATAAAGCACGTTTTAAAATTATTCTAAAACAAATAGCAAAAAAAATTCCTGGTATCAATGAAATTGAAACAGAAAAAACAAATGATGGGCGTCTTTTACTTAAATTCAATGACAAAGGCTTCTCTGACCCATTTTATTCTCAACAGATGTCTGATGGTACATTAAAAATGTTCGCATATCTATTGATGCTAAATGATCCTTCACCGCCACCTTTTATTTGTATTGAGGAACCAGAAAACGGGCTATACCATAAACTGTTAGACTCACTTGCAAACGAATTTCGTATTCACGCAACCGGTAAAAGAGGCGGTTCACAAGTTTTTATTACAACCCATCAACCATATTTAGTCGATGCTCTCAATCCCGATGAACTTTGGATTCTTACTAAAGGAGAAGATGGTTTCACAAGTATTAACAGAGCAAGCGATAATGAGCTAACTCAAAACATGGTTGATGAAGGCCTGCCTTTGGGCGGATTATGGTATAGTGACTATCTGGATGAGAGGTAAATGAATGCATTTTGAAATACTTGCTGAGGATCAATCTGGAAAAATTGTATTAAATATTTTGATTCAAAAAATCATCTCAAACAATAATACCTATACTATTCACTCATATAAAGGCATTGGAAGACTTCCAAAAGGATTGAAACCTGGTCATGATCCCCAAAAAAGAATTCTGTTAGATCAATTACCCAAACTTATAAGAGGTTATGGTAAAACCTTTGAAGGTTATAATGACTATCCTGCGGTTGTTATTGTAGTTCTGGATCTTGATGACAAGGACCTCGGTTCTTTCGAGGCTGAATTAAATTTAATGGTTGATGGTTGTAATCCCAAGCCTAAAACTTATTTTTGTTTTGCCATTGAAGAAGGTGAAGCTTGGTTTTTAGGAGATATAGATGCTATTAGATCTGCATATCCAAATGCGAAGAATAGCATTCTTAGATCATATGTGAATGATAGCATTTGTGGGACATGGGAAAAATTGGCTGATGCAATCTACCCTGGTGGATCCACCTCCCTCAAAAATGAGGGATGGATGAAAGTAGGAAAAACTAAATCAGAGTGGGCTGAAAAAATAACACCCCATTTTGATGTTAATAATAATAATTCACCGAGTTTTTGCTTTTTCAGAAATAGGCTTCTTGCTCTATCTGGGAATTGATAGTGGCAACATTTTTTTCCTAAAAAGCATTCCCTTTTATTTCAAATAATTAAAGAGCCGCATATGTTTTCGATTCCCATGCAATTCCGCCATTTAAGACGAAACGTTTACTGGACTACCCATATCTATAATAAATATCAACTTGCTCTATTTTTAAAAATAAAACACAAATAAGCGTTACACATCTTATCATACAATGATCCAATACCAGATTGGCTTGGTTGGTTGGTGATTATGAATTTATTGTGGCAATTTATCAAAATCAGTATCCAAATATTTTTTAATGATTTCAATATGGTCTTTTGAATAAAATTTAACAAAATTAGTCAGAGCGTTTTCCATTATTACATCTGCTGAAGCCCCCAATTCATGCTTGATGACTTCTCCAATTGTTTTAAACAGATGACCCGCATGGTATTCGCACCATATTGCAAAAGGTTATTTTCCTTCCAGACTGCGTGCCATGGACATTTGAAAATATTTAAACGGGCGTCAGGATTTTTTTCGATCAGTTTAAAATCCATTTCATATTTTGGCACTTCCCATTCCCCATAGGCAAAATAATTGGCAACGG
>JASJGS010000088.1:0-30408 GCA_033791445.1 Bacteroidales bacterium
AATCGAAGAGGGTATAGCAAGAATATTCCACTCCTCATCACCAATAGGGGATACAATAGCTATGTTCGTAATGGTTAGAATTAAGATTGCCCCAATCGCAAATAATCTGAATAGCCAGCTTCTTCGAAGAATTTTCGCTTCGTATTTGGCAACTGTCAATATATTATGAAGAGATATCATACTGGATAGAAATAATTAGCGGGTTAGAGAATTTCCATTCGCCCTGTGTTCCATAAAATATACATAGGCATGTTCCAGGTTCGGGTCTATTGGTATGCTTTTAAAATCGGATATTTCGTCCGCTACAACCTGTACATCCCATCCTATTTCACTTGGGATGGTAGAGATAATATGAAATTTATCTTTCACAACATCGTATTCCGACTGTGTCAGACTAAGGTTAAACACATGGCCGGCAGCTTCCTTAACCAGGTTGTCCGGGGAGCCGGTAAATACCATCTCACCATTGTTAAGAAGAGCCATATCCTGGCATGTTGAAGAAATGTCTCCTACAATGTGAGTGGATAAGATTATAATTACTTCTCTCTGGCTCAGGTCTGACAAAATATTTCTGAATCGGATTCTCTCATCAGGATCAAGTCCGGTAGTTGGCTCATCGATGATTATAATTTTCGGCTCATTAATGAGTGCCTGTGCAATTCCCAGACGCCGCTTCATACCACCGGATAATTTGCTGGCCTTTCGATCTCTTGCCTCGAAAAGACCTACTTCATGCAACATTCTATCTACTGCCAAATTTCTTTCTTTTGAGTTTTTCATACCAGCTAACCTGGCGGCGTAATCAAGAAATTCGGAAGTTTTCAATTTAGAGAAGAACCGGAAATCCTGAGGTAAGTAACCCAACATCGACCGTATCTTTTTCCTGTTTTTATGCAAATCAAGCCCATTTACAAGTACGCTCCCCTGGCTTGGTTTCATAAGGGTTACCAGAATCTTCATCAAGGTGGATTTCCCGGCACCATTTGGTCCCAGCAAACCGAAGATGCCATTCCGCAGTGTGAGATTAACATCCTTTAGTGCATGATTCCCATTGGGATAGGTTTTATTTAAATTCTCTATTTTTATTTCCACGGTATAGGCTGCAAGGAGTTAATGCTAAAACTGATTCTTAAATAACAGAGATCTGGATATATTTCCCGACAAAATCTCACTTTTTAGACGATGGTAAAATAAATTCGTTGCACTTAAAGAACAATTTCAATAACATCAAATTTCGAAAAAAAACGGAAATAAATAGTATGTTCGTTTGATTTTGTTTTTATTTTAAAGTATATGAAATTTAATATATTGATTAATAGTAAAATAGGATGCAATTGTTGTGTTTTGAGGACTTCATAGTAATCTTTATATTTATGGTATCCCTTATTCGATTTAAAATCATTCTTGAGCGTGTTTAGGTATTGTTTTAAGCAATTAGATAAATGAAAATTGTCTTTTACTGTATATCATGTGTTCTATTATTTTTTGGTATTCATATATATGCTCAGGAGGATTATACTCAATCAATACGTGGGAATGTAGTTGATGCATTTACAAACTCTAGTTTACCAGGTGCAACAATAATTATTATTGGCAGTAATCCAGTAAAAGGAACAACAAGTGGAGAAGATGGTTCATTCATTTTAAAGGACATCCCGCTTGGTAGAGTAAGTTTACGAGTTTCATACATAGGATATAATGCAAAGGAATATAGTAATCTAATAGTGTCCGCTGGGAGAGAGCTTATTCTTAAAATTGAACTGGAGGAAAAAGTCTTCCAGGCTAAAGAAGTGATCATCACAATAGATGAACCGAAAGATGAGACTTTGAATAAGCTTACAACCGTTAGCGGTCGTTCGTTTTCTGTACAAGAAACCAATCATTTTGCAGGCAGCCTTGGAGACCCGGCAAGGATGGCACAGAATTTTGCTGGTGTGGTGAGCGCTGGTGATTCAAGAAATGATATAGTTATTCGTGGAAACTCTCCGATGGGTTTGCTCTGGAGAATGGAAGGAATAGAAATTTACAACCCAAATCATTTTGGTGCACTGGGAACTACAGGTGGCCCTGTTAGTATGTTGAACAATAATTTATTGACTAATTCTGACTTTTTTACAGGGGCTTTTCCTTCTGAATATGGCAATGCCTTATCAGGAGTATTTGATTTAAGAATGAGAAGTGGCAACAATAAAAAATATGAGTTTGTTGGACAAGTTGGTTTTAATGGGTTTGAATTTGGAGCCGAGGGGCCATTTTCAAAAAAGAGTAATGCCTCTTTTTTCATCGATTACCGTTATTCAACACTGGCTTTATTTGAGACTCTAGGCTTAAAAACAATTGCTGGCAGTTCGGTTCCTGACTACCAGGATCTTACATTGAAAATTGATCTTCCTACCAAGAAAGCGGGTAAATTTGTTCTGTTTGGTATCGGAGGGATAAGTAATATTCAGCTCTATGACAGCGAAAAAGATAGTTCAGAGTTTTCTTTTGGATTATCTGGGACTGATACTGATTTTGGATCAGATATGGGTGTTATTGGATTGTATCACATTTTCTATTTCAACCCAACAACACGATTAAAAACAAACTTTTCAATTCAGGGAGTTAGAAGTACCATTGCACTTGATTCTATCAATAAGCAGCTTGAAACGAAGAAACAATATTACAGATCAAATCTTGGGGAAAATAAGTACAATTTTTCCACTCACTTATTGAAGAAATTCAATACCAAAGATATGCTAGTATCCGGGATAATATTTGATCATTTCAAGGTGAATTATGTTGATAGTGTATATTTAAGTGATGAGGACCAATTTCACCGACAAAATAATTCGCAAGGAAATTTTAATTTGTTCCAGGCATATTCACAATGGAAACATAATTTCTCAAGCGCATTTAATTTTACAATTGGGTTGCATTATCAATATTTTGGATTAAACGGGAGTCAATCCATAGAGCCTCGAGCAGGATTTAAGTGGAATATTCGAGAAAATCAATCATTCAACTTTGGTTATGGTCTTCATACTCAAATACAACCCAAAATGATATATTTTGTTGAGACAGAGGTGGATAATGAGCTTGTGTTTACAAATAAAAATCTTGGATTTACCCGCAGTAACCAGTTGGTACTGGGTTATAACTATTTATTGGGCCAAAATTTCCGAATCCAGACCGAGGTCTATTACCAATTTTTAAATAGGGCACCAGTTAAGGAATCTTTAGCTGATTATTCCATCCTTAATGAAGGGGCTAACTTTTATATTTCATTGCCCGATAGTCTTATCAATAATGGTACTGGACAGAATTATGGTTTTGAGCTTACCGTAGAGAAATTTTTTGCAAAGAACTATTATTTTCTTTTTACAGCTTCTCTATTTGAATCAAATTATAAGGGGTATAATATGGTTATGCATTCTACTGCCTTTAACAATAATTTTGTATTTAATATTTTAGGAGGTTATGAATTCCAGATTGGTTCAAAAAATAGATTGAACATTGATTTAAGAGGAGTTTATGCTGGAGGGAAAAGATATATTCCAATTGATGAGGTGGCATCCAAAGAGCAGAACAAGGAGGTTCTCCAATGGAGTAAAGCGTATTCAGAAAAGTATAAGGATTATTTTAGAATAGATCTGAAAGTAAGTTTTCATCGTAACTCGAAACGAATGGACCAGGAGTTTGCAGTTGATATTCAAAATCTAACCAATTATCAGAATATATTTCTGCAGACATGGGATCCTGGAAGTGGAGAGGTCAGGACAGATTACCAACAAGGGTTTTTCCCAATGTTTCTATATAGGATATATTTTTAGTTAATTTGCAAATACCAGTAGTACAACATTAGTGGCATCTGGTTCAATAATAAATTTGGGTGCATCAATATAACTTTCCTTAGGTTTTTATTCATTCGGTACGGCTCCTGAATAACTAGCATGTTCCCTAATTATCTACTATTCCGGGCAATTCTCCATTCTTTATTTATTATAGCCAAGAATTTTAAACATTTCATTTGCCGATTGTTCTTCACGATAAACATAATCAATAAAATTTCCTTTATCATCCTTATCAATTATTACATGCTTTGGTGAAGGGATAAGGCAGTGTTTAATACCCCCATAGCCGCTAATAGAATCCTGGTAGGCACCAGTATGAAAAAATCCCAGGTACAAAGGTTCCTTGTCTTTATTAGAGTACCTGGGCAATAGTATTTCCTGGTTAAAATCTTCTGAATTATAATAATCAGAATTGTCACAGCTTATACCCCCAATATTTACACGCTGGTATTCATTATTCCATTTATTTATTGGTAGAAGGATGAATTTTTCATGAATAGACCAGGCATCGGGAATTGTATTCATCAAGCTATTATTAATAATATACCATGATTCTGTATCATTTTGTTGTTTGTTTTCCAAAACCTTAAATATTATTGCTCCAGATTCTCCTACAGTGTATTTTCCAAATTCAGTATAAATATCAGGTTCTATGATCTTCTCCTTAACACAAGCTTCTTTAATATTTTTGATAATTTCATTTATCATGTATTCATAATTATACTCAAAGCCGAGGTGATTTCGAATCGGGAATCCTCCACCCAGGTTGAACGAATCCAAACTATTACTTTCTTTTTTTAGATCCATGTATAATTTAAGAGCATACTGAAATTCGCCCCAAAAATATAAGGTGTCCTTAATGCCAGAATCAACAAAAAAATGGAGCATTTTGAACTCAGTTTTCTCATTATTCTTAATGTGTTTTTTATAATAACTCAGGATCTCAGTACGTGGAATACCCAACCTTGATGTATAATATGCAGATTGGGCTTCCTCATTAATTGACATTCTCAAACCAACTTTTATTTTTGACTTAATTGGGAATTTTAGAAGCCTGTTAAGTTCCTCAAAGCTATCAAATACGATTATAGAGTTTTTAAATCCAACCTCCTGGAGATCTAATATTTTTTCTAAATATTCATCCGTTTTATAACCATTATGAACAATAATGCGATTAGTGTCAATTTTCTCTTCCTCATACAGCTTTATAATTAAATCAATATCAAATGAAGATGAGGTTTCTAAATTTACATTGTGTTTTAAGGCTTCACCAATTACATGGTAAAAGTGGTTGCATTTGGTACAATAACAAAAATGATAGTTTCCTTTATATGCGTGTTTTTTTATAGCACGATTAAAGAGACTTCTGGCTTTTTTGATTTGATCACCAATCTTAGGTAGGTAAATAATCCGGAAAGGTGTTCCGTGCATCTCAATTAGGTATTTAAGGGATACACCATGAAAAGTTAAGTATTTGTCTCTTAGATCAAAACCTTCCTGAGGAAAATAGAAGCTCTGTTTTATTAAGTCAAAATAAGTATTTTTCATTTATGCAATCAAATAGTTGAGTTGATAAATAAGATTTAACCTAATAAAGTTAAACAATATACTAAAGCGAACATATATTTAAAAAATTTAATTCTATACAATGCTTACAAGATAATTTCCCTATTTTGAGTACTATTATCATTATTTCCCTAAAGGTTTATAAATAGAATTTAATCTATGGGATATTCAAATATTTTATCAATCTTGAAAATCCTGGATGCCCCCCCATTTAACAATTTGTATTGTATCTGTCGCATTCCTCCAGTAGGCTGAGCATTTGTATCATCTTTTTTGTAAATCGGAAAACGTTGAACAAGCTTGGTTTCAACCACTGTAAATTCATCTTGTCCCATATAGCCTTCTGAGGCTTTAGCATTATCATTAATTCCAGGGAAATAAATCTGGCTCATTGATTTTTTGTTATTTAAAGTACTCTATTAGATCGCTTTCTGCTGCAATATACCCAAATGAACTCCAGGATTTGCTATTCATTAATTCTTCCATCATCTCCCTAGATTTTACTTTATCTCCATTATAAAAATACCAGTTGGCAAGTCCGTATTTCACAGCATCAGATGAAGGGCTTCCCTTCTCATTAATTTGAATAGAGTCAATGGGTATTAGTTCTTTGTAAAATTTACACAAGCTATAATAGTCATCATTTTCAATTATTTCAACATCAAGATTAATGGGTTCAAGCATTTCTTCTGCCAGATCAGTATTTCCCAGGCGCCTCTGGATCATATAAAGCCAATGTGTACTTGAAACTATATTGTCACTGTTGTCTCCCGTTTCACGGCAATTTAAATAGGCTTTATAAGCTCTTTCATAATTGTGGTCAAGATAATAGGCCAAACCAAGGTGGTAATATATATTGCCATGCAATGTACTTACAGGGATGTTCTTCGCATTGGGCATTCCATCGGGTTCAATCTGATTTTCAGTTCCCTGTATTAACTTAGCTGCTTTTTCTAAATCTTGAATGGCTGCATTGAACTTTCGTTTGCTTATATAACGATGACCCCGGTGTCGATATAAGCGGGCGTCTGTAGGGAATTTTGCAATTCCTTCGGTATATATTTTTATAGCCCTGTCATATTCGCTCAGGTAAGCAGTCCTTCTACCCAACCAGATATAATTATCAACTGAAGGATCTGATTCAAAGTCTTGCTTCGCTTTTTCATATTGTTTAAGGATTTTTTCTGAGGGCTGGGGAACAACCAATTCTTTTCCTAATGGCGATATAAAAACATCATCTTGAAGGGCTTGCTCTGAATTATTGTTTTTGTTTTGACAACTTGCAAGGATGAAAGTTATTAGAACTAGAAATAGAATTCCCTTTATTATATTATTCATTTAACGTATTTTAAAATATAACTTACAGTGCAATCATTGCCATAAATATTAGTTCCTGAGGGTAGGTACATATAGGATGGTTCACCATTAATGAGCAGCATCTGGGGACGTTCGAATTTAGCATATTTCCCTTTTCCCGGACCGTAATGAACCGCTACTTTTGAAAAATCAATGTCTGTGTATTTATTAATGTGTTTGAATCCTTGTTCCAGAGTGTCGAAATTTATTCCATCTTTTGATGTCCATAACAAACCACCCCCTTCTTCTATTATGCCATGGTTATCAGTGGTTATTAGTGCAATTTTCCCTTTGTAAATAAACGCATAACCATCTTCGATGGACATACTATTTGAGGTCACAGGAAAAGGCAATTGTACATAAGGTCCTTCAATATTTTCGGCTATTGCCAAGCCCATTTTTGATTTCTCAGATTTGAAATACAAAAAGAATCCCCCATCAGGATGTTTGAGCAGTGCTGGATTGTTGACTCCATTGTTTGAATTAAAGTTCCAATACTTTTCATTTTGGGGTGGTGATAATATCAAACCATCTTTTCCTACTTTACTCCATGGTCCATAGGGTGAATCTGCAATAGCCATACCTATTTTTTGATTGGATGGATGTGGTGGCTGACTAAAATTATTATTTGCAATGTAAATTAGAACAAATTTGTCTCCCACCTTTTGAATAGTTGGATTATGAGCCCCATATTTGTCCCAGGTTTCTGATCCTGTTCCCGATATTGCTATATCAGAAAAAACAAAGGGTCCTTCTGGTCCATTTCCGACATAATGTGCAATTTCACTATGAGAGCGCCAACCAGGGTCCACTTTTAATTCACAGGGCCATCGTGCAACAAAAAGATGGACTTTTCCATCATTGCCCATAACAGGTGAAGTTCCCCATATGGTGAATCCAGGTTCTTCAACAGAAACACCGATAAATTTCCAATTATCTGCAAAAGACTTAGAATGAGTCTGGTTCCTTGTTTGATTGGGAGAGACGCAACTAGATAATAAAAGAGTATTTGCAAAAATTAGCAATGTAATGGATGATTTCATTCCGATTTTATTATTGAATATTTGTTTGGCTGAGAATTTTAAGAATATTTTATTTTTTGATATTTCTATTATTACTTGTTTGATTATCCTGCCAACCTGAAACACCCGCTGATACAATGAATTTCATTACATCTGATGGAGCTATATTTAAAGCTTTTACCTGTACTTTTGGTACAATGAATAGTTCCCCCGAAAAATTATATGAATGTGGAAAATATACCGCTAATTTATCTAGTTCATCAATTTTTGTAAGATCTTCCTCTGTAACAAATCCAAGCTTTTCAAGATTTGATATTGGGTTTACAAGGACAAGTACAGGCTTGTTGAATTTTTTTTCTTTGCCAACAAAAGCTGAAAACAAGTCATTAAGAGCAGAGTAAAAAACCCTTAAAAGTGGAATTTTGTCAAGAATCCTTTTAAAAAATGCCTTAAAAGGTTTTGCAATTATTGACTCGCCAATTATCCCTATGATTATTAGTAATATAATGATGACAAGTATACCCAGGCCTGGAATATCCACATTAAGAAGTTTTAACAAAGTATCATCTAAAAGGTTATCCAGGAAAATGAAAATAGAATAAATGACATAGAATGTAATTCCAATTGGTGCAATAAATAGAATTCCCTGGAGGAAATATTTGACTAACTTTTTCATGCTCTTGTATTCTTTAGTGGTTTAAGTGATTTTGTAGACATAACAGGATATCCAACTGATAAAATGGAATTTTTTTTATTGGAAAGGTTGATTTATTCTTCCATTTAATATTACTTAAAATTAAATAATAATTGCTTCATTCTATTCAATAATTACAAGAATAGTAATTTACGAAGCCTGTAGAAGGAATTTGGATTATTCCTTTCTCCTTATTGAAACTTATTTTTGGTACTATTAATATTTTTAGCTTTATTACTTCCTATTATAGAGTAAGTCATTGTGATTGTTTTTAGAAAAATTTAGTTATAATTGTTTATTTACCAGGTTGTTTGCTTCTGATTTTATTTCATTTGACTGCAACTTGGAAGGCAATTACTAATTTATAAAGTCAGTCTCTATTAGGGAGGTACCAAATTTTAATTATTATTAGCTTTGATATTGTATCTCCAAAACAGACCATAAAAGAAAAAATATTATGAAGAAGAAAATTGTAAATGAAGATTTAAACCAGGAAGTTTTTGATTTATTTGATAGTTATGTGCACAGCAAGATTGACCGTCGGAAATTTTTGGAGAAAGCTTCCAGGTATGCAGTTGGAGGCTTAACTGCTGTAGCAATACTAGATTTCTTATCACCAAATTATGCGCAGGCACAGCAAATAAGGCCTGATGACTCACGATTGCATTCTGAATTTATAGAATATGATTCACCTAAAGGTGGAGGAAAAATGAAGGGGCTACTTTCCAGGCCTGCAAACATGAAAGCTAAGCTGCCAGGTATCGTTGTGGTGCATGAGAATAGGGGCCTAAATCCATATATTGAGGATACAGCAAGGATAGCAGCTCTTGATGGTTTTGTAACACTGGCCCCAGACGCACTTACGCCGTTGGGAGGATATCCCGGGAATGATGACGAAGGAAGAGAAATGCAACGTCAGCGGGATCGGAATTCGATGTTGGAGGATTTTATTGCAGCCTTTGATTACCTGAAAGTACATTCGGAATGTAATGGGAAAGTTGGTGTGGTAGGATTTTGCTTTGGAGGCTGGATTTCAAACATGATGGCTGTTCGAATTCCGGACCTAAAGGCAGCAGTTCCTTTTTACGGTGGTCAGCCTTCAGCTGAGGATGTACCAAAGATTAGTGCCCCTCTTTTACTACAATATGCAGAGCTTGATAAAAGAGTTAATGGGGGATGGCCAGCATATGAAAAATCACTGAAAAAGAATAATAAGGAGTATGCTGCTTACATTTATCCTGGGGTGAACCATGGTTTTCATAATAATACCACTCCCCGGTATGATAAGGAGGCTGCTGATCTTGCCTGGCAGCGAACCATTGATTTTTTTAAAGAAAAATTACAATAGCTGATACTGGTTATCAATATCATTTCAATTTGCTGGAAATTAATTGTTTGCTCTTCAGAACAATGAGAGAATGGATATTTAGGAAATCCAATTTAGATGAATTGACCAAAGAAAGGGACCACTTATTCTCTCATTTTATTTTCTTGAAAAGACTGTAGATATAAGGTCGCTCATCACCATCAGGATTAATATAGGTGTAGCTCTCATATTGAATTAATTTGAATGAATCTCCAATTCTATCATCTATCTCTTCAATCAAGTACCTGTGTAAATTCAAGCCAGCGCATATTGGTGAGCCTTCCAGGGAAAAAACGGCAATAATGGCGTGCCCATTTAACTTAATTTTAGTTACTAAATTTTGGAAATATCCCTGTATATCAATTTCATTGGTTAAAAAATGAAGAACCGCACGATCAATCCACACATCTATTGACGCATTCTCAATAGCCAGGGGTAAAGATATATCGGCATTTAACCATTCAATTTTTTGAGAGGAATCACCAATTCTCTTTTTTACAATTGACAATGCCTCATCGCTTATATCATTTATAATTAGATTATTACATTTATTGAGTAAGGCGTCGTTTAGCATGGAGGTACCAGCACCTGCTATAAATATTTTCTTATTTTCAAGGTTCTTAATTTTACTTACAAATTTTAATGTTTGCTCAGAATCTTTTTCATACCAACCCAATCTTTTTTGAGGTGTTGTTACAAAAATTTCATCCCAATGTCCAATAATCATTTTCAAAATTTCTTTTGTAAATTCTATATTTCAATTAATTCATCTACAATCATTATTGAATCGAGAACACATTTTTCACATACTTCCTCAAACAGATTCTTCTCGCGGGCTAATTGGCGTCCTTTCTCACTATTTAAATCAGAATTTATGAGAGTTTTACAAACAAGTGACCCATGAATGGCAATAAATTTATCAGCAAATTTTTGAATCATCAAATTAGTTTGTTCTTTACTTTCCTTACTATCAGCATATTTTTGCGAATTAAAAACCCCTAGCACCATGAAAGCGCCTGTAGCTGCACCACATGTCCTCTGCAGCCTGCCCATTCCGCCACCAAAACCACTTGAAATGCTCATAGCAAGCGTATTATCAATCTTTAAATCGCCTGAATATGCTGAGAGCACAGACTGTGCACAGTTTGAGCCAGATCTAAAAAATTGTATTGCTTTTTGTTCTTTAGTCTTCATCTTAATGGGTTTTTGGCACTAAATATTTCCAAATAAGGGTATTACTGCTGGTTTAAGGAATAGTGGTAAATATAGCAGGAATCTACTTTATCCCGGTAGATCCAGGATAAATTGGATAGTGCGACAGTTTATCTGATATAAGAGAGGTGAAGCTTATTTCTTTTTGGAGCGGGAATATAGGACGGCTGCACCTCCAATAATAACAATTCCTATGGCAAAATATAATAGTAGATTCGATTTTTCTGGATTTTCATCCTCCACTATTGCATCTTCATCTTCGACTTCAGCTTCATAAAAAATGGGCTCCATATCGTCTATTGAAACAGAGTCTTCTACTTCAAGATCTTCCAGACTAACCTGAACTGTATCCTGGATTAAGCTGCTTGGGTTTGCATTCACATAGCTATTAGAAAAGATAAAAACAATTAAGAATAGTAAACTAAAAAGAATTTTTTTCATGGTATGAGTATTATTATAACAGTATAATTTCTAAACAATTTGCTGGTGCAAATTTCATAAAAGTAAGTGAGATATTAAAGCTTTTTGGCAGAATTCAGGTATTTTTCTGCTAATTCAATTTCTCCTTTTTCCTGATAATGCTTACCCAGAGCCAGCAAAGCTGGTTTATAATAGGGATTGACGCTGAGGCATTTCTTTAAATAATTTACAGCCAGATCCTCATGTGAAGACTCAAAATAGATATTTGCCAGACCAATATAGGAAGGAAAATATTTATAGTTATTCTCCAAATTGTATTTATAAAGGACGATTGCTTCATCTGTGTTTCCCTGGAGATGTTTGAGTTTAGCTGATTGATGAATGGCCGGTTCATAATCAGGATAAATGTTAAGACATTCGTCGAGAACCATTTTTGCTGAATCAAGTTTGAGAGAATTTATATAAATACTGGAAAGATTTATCAGAACTGATTCATTCCCTGAATCAAGTTCCCTAGCGTTCAGAAGTAGTTGTGTTGCTTCGTTCAATTGGCCTTTGTTCAAAGCTTTATATCCAAAGTAGTCATTCCATGTTTTTCGCTCCAGGATGGCACAGATGGGGATTCCATTCGCATCAACTGTATGTATGGTGTTTTCAGGAGGCCAGGTTTTTTCCCTCAACTGGTTTGGATGAATGTAGGAGTTTACCACAATTGCAAAATCCCATTCCAGGTTTCCCCTGGAGTAATATTTTAAATATCCTGTGTTTATCTTATTTACATTATCTCTGAAAAACCATTCACCAGCCGGGAAATTTAGTCCCACTTCTATTTCTTTTGAACTGTATAAATCGTTTTCTTCAAAATACTCCTGTAACCATTCCGAGGCTTCCCGAACAGAATGAAAATAATAATCCGTCTCATATTTACCATAAGCTCCCCCTAATCCACCAGTGAATTCATTGAAATAGAGGTATTCATATGGGTGATTTTTAACCATAAATCGCAGAGGGTGGAGTAGAAGTATAATTAAAATGAGTAAAGAAATAATCCTTATTGTTCTTTTTTTGATACAAGTAAAAGCGCAATCAATTCCAATGGCTGAGAGTACTACCAGGGGAGGGTAAACGAAAACCACATGCCTCCATGCACCATACACATTTGATTTTCCTGCAATAATGAAAAACAGTGGAAAAATTATAGTGAAAATTAGAAAGAAAATATAAATCCAATTCTTATAGGTGAATATTTTTCGGGAATAGACGATGAAGAGCCCTAAACCAGCCAGAACAATGCTTGGGATAGTAATTCCCATGTATTTTAGAAGATAGTACCATGGAAACTGGTCAGACCAATACATTTCACCTTCAAAAATTTGCCGGAGAGTTGTTGGAAATTGGGTCATTGCTTTGTATGAGATCCATGGGTTTTGTAATGGTTTCTCAAGCGCGAAGGGCCACAAAAGCAATCCGAGGAAATATCCGGAAATTGATATAAATATTAAGAGTATTGCGGTTTGAAGGATAACTTTCTTATTAAATAGGCTTTTAGATGTAAAATAGTTATATAAGAAAAATAAAGCTGTGAATAGAAAAAGATAGCAGATTAGCAGGATCCCTCCAATCCTGATCCCAATGGTGAACGAAATACTTAGTATAAGTAAACTGATTATGTATATGGGCGGTTTAGGAATTTTTCTAATAAACTGAATCATAAGAAATATTGAGGTCAAATATCCCAGAGCAAAGGGAATATCCTTCAGGTTGTTCCAGGAATGGCCGATAAACCGTGCTGATACCAGGAAGAGAATGAGTGCAATGAATCCTGCCCGATAACCCATGAGTGATACAGTCAGTAGTCCAGCAATAAAGATGGTGGCCCACCCGGCTAGTGAATTGCAAATATGTCGAAACTGGTAAACATCTTTGATGTTAAACCACTTGATGAGGATGGTGGTAATATTGTCAAATGCCTGTCCATAATATTTTAAATGTGTACCGGGTGTATGTATAGCCGATTTGTCCTCACCATGGGAAGCAAAATAATTATATACCTTTTCCGATTGTGTAAAATGCAGTTCTTCATCACCTGACATGCCTGCATTGCGGCTTAAGAAAGGAAAATAAATAAGTGATAGGAAGGAAAGAACAAAAAAAGCATTTCTAAAACTCACATATTTACCGAAATACTCAGCCATAAGTATGTTAATGAAAATTAGTCGGTATAATATTGCTTTACCAGGTAAAGGGGCCTATTTTGAGACTCCTTGTATATGCGAAAAATGTACTCCCCAAGTATGCCGAGGAAAATCAGCTGTATAGATCCCAAAAAATAAATGCTAAGCATGGTGGAAGACCAACCAAGAAGAGCGAACCCAAATATTTTAGCAATTAATACGTATATGCCTGCAAATAGAAATACTGTTACTCCTATGGTTCCCAGTAAGATGCAAATTCTTAATGGGATTTTCGAGAATGAGAATATAGCATCTGCAGCCAAAGACCATAACTGCCAAATACTCATTTTTGTTTTACTACCTACGCGGTCTTCCCTAATGTATTCAAATTCACCTTGTTTGTATCCTATGTAAGATCGTAGACCAGGAAGATACCTTATCTTTTCCTTCATTGATAACAGACCATTCAGCGCATTTCGGTTCATGAGGGAAAAGTTTCCAATATTTTCAATATCCTTTAGCCCAGATACTTTTTTATAAACCTTGTGGAACATCGATAATAACATTCTCCGACTCAGATTCTCCTTCCGACCAATTCTTTTCCCATTAATAATTTCAAAATCATCTGATTTCAGCATGGCATACATATCCTTCAATAGTTCGGGAGGATCCTGCAAATCTCCATCCATCATACCAATGTAATCGCCACTTGCAAATTCCATGCCTGCTGTTAGAGCTGCCTGGTGGCCAAAATTCTTTGAAAGAGAAATAACTTTTATCCGCTTCTCCTTTTCCCGATACTCAAGAAGTTTATTTAGTGTTTCATCCTGACTGCCATCATCCACAAATATTATTTCGAATTCTACAGAAAGATCTGTTAGGACCCGCATGGTTCTAGTCAGGAGTTCATCGACAAGAGCCTCCTCATTAAATAATGGAATTACCAATGATAGCATAGGCATTATAGCAACAATTAATTTATGTTTCCAGCTGATAGGCTGAAAAACAAACTTACAAAATTAATTCTGGAAGACGGTTAAATAGTTACCCAGACGTTTCCTTCTTTATTTGACTTTACAACACTTTCTATAAATTTCATTCCTCTCACACCGTCAGCTACAGTAGGGAATTCCCCATCATGAATGGCTTCTCCACGAATGGCTTTAGCAGCGCCTTTATATAAGTTCCCAAAAGCTTCGTATATTCCTTCAGGATGTCCAGGAGGCAATACATGACTTGCCTCGGCAAACTCAGAATTAAAATCATGGCCGGGTTTAAATACCTGTATAGGTTTGTCATCACTTAAGAGGGTAAGGTAATTTGGATTTTCCTGCTTCCATTTTAAACTGGCTTCAGAACCATATATGGCAATTTCAACACCATTTTCTTCGCCTCCAGCAACCTGGCTTGCACGGATAACTCCTTTTAATTTATCTGTAAACCGCAATAAAACAGTACCATCCAGATCAAGCTGAATATCATCTTTCACATTATTCAAGTCGGACAGGATACTTTTAATTTCAAGACCAGAACAATATTCAATCAGGTTAAAGGCATGTACTCCAATGTCGGCCATACAGCTGCTTGATCCGGCATATTTTGGATCTAAACGCCAAACGCCAGTTATTCTAGAATCTTTACCATGAATTATGGAATTGATCCATCCCTGATAGTACTGTGCATCTATACGCTGGATAGAACCAAGAATACCTTGTTTTACAAGTTCACGCATTTGTCTTACCATAGGATAACCTGTGTAGGTATGCGTAAGACAGAAAGTGATTTTATGCTCATTGACCAGCCTTTCCAGATCTTCTGCTTCCTCCACATTTGTGGTCATGGGTTTTTCACAAATAACATGAAATTTATTTTCAATCAGCATTTTTGCAAATGGGTAATGCAGGTTATTTGGTGTAACAATTGAGACTGCTTGAATTCGCTCATCTTCAGGCAAATCCAACTCCGCTTTAATCAATTCTTCAACGGATGTGTAGCACCGATCCAGGTCAATTTCTTCCTGCCTGGCAAACTCCTTGCTTTTTTCATAATCAATATCAAAAACACCTCCAACCAGTTCGTAGTCATTGCATATTCGTGAAGCACGGCGGTGAGCATCTCCAATAAAGGCACCCAGGCCTCCACCAATCATACCCAATTTAATTTTTTTCATTTTAAATTATTTTTTGAAGTCTATAATAAACTGTTTATTCTGTTCCAAAATCTATTTTGCTATTGTGTTTTTCCTGTGATAAAAGTAAAGCAATGAAAAAGCAAGAATTAAAAATGCCGGTAAAATAGCCATATACTTGAGGGTTTCTGCACCAGAACCAGACAAATCAAGGAATCTGCCCATAACAGGCAATACGATGGACGCTGAAAGGAATCCCAATCCACCCATAAGGGACAGTCCCAGAGCCCCGCTTTCAGGTATATTTTCAGATACAAATCCTATCATTGTTGGCCAGAAATAACATATTCCCACAGCAAACACTGCAGCTGCAACAAAGGTCATATATCCCTGTGCATAACTCAGCCACATCAAACCGATAAAAGCAAATATTGCAGAGAAGAGAAGGAGTCCTCTGGTACTTAATTTATGGACAATGGGTCCTGCGAAGCTTCGTCCAATAGCCATAATCCCATTGATGAAGGCAAGTACCAGCAGTCCTGAGACGCCTGACCCTTTCAGCAAGGATTCTATTCTCTGATTGGTGCCCAATTCTGTTGCAGCTGTAAATAGCATTAAAAAAGCCATGATCAGGAAAAGCGGTGTCACCACTGCTTTCCACATATTTTTGTAGGAAATACCCATTTCCACACGCTCGGTTTGAGGAACTTTCTGCCCCATAAAGAGTATTCCATACAATACAAGGGGAATAAATAAGAATGCAACATATACCTGCCAACTTAAATTCAATTTATCCATCAACAGATATCCAAGTATGGCACCAATTACAATTCCTCCGGGAAACCAAACATGAAAACGGTTCAGCATTTTTATTTTTTCCTTTGGATACATCGATGTGATCATGGGGTTAAGTGATGCTTCAACCATTCCATTCCCAATACCAATGGCAAGAGTTCCAGAGAATAGTGTCCAGAAATCACGTGCTACAATAGTTCCTATTATTCCTATTGTATGAAAAAAGAATGCTGTCCAAATTATTCTTTTAATGCCTAGGTAGTCAACGAGTGGGCCACCAATGATCATGGCGAGGGTAAAACCCCAGAAAGCAGGCGCAAATGCCCAGCCGATTTCTTCCTGAGTCAGGCCGTAGCCATCTGGACCGAAAACTGTTTCCAAACGAGCTCGTAAAGCAAAAGAAATAGCCGTTACAATGAGAGCAATACAACTGGCTATAAATAAGCGATTTGAATTGATCTTGTCTTTCATTAATTAGATTTTAATTTATTCTTCAAAAGCTGCATCAAAAGCAATATCGGAAGGTTTGAAGTCGATGTTTTTAACAAATTGGCAAGCTTCACTAGCGCCTTCTTCTCTATCCATTCCACTGTCTTCCCATTCTACAGAGAGGGGGCCAGCGTAACCGATTCTATTCAAAGCCCGAATAATTTCTTCGAACTCTATGTTGCCTCTACCCAGACTTCGAAAGTCCCAAAATCTGCGTCTATCTCCGAATTCTATGTGTCCTCCGAAAACTCCTGCATCTGTTGGAGTAGGAGACCACCCCACATCTTTCATATGAACGTGGAAAATACGTTCACTAAAGCGGTAAATAAATTCGACATAATCTACCCCCTGATATCCAAAATGACTGGGATCATAATTAAATCCAAATGATGGATGATGATTAATCGCCTCAAGTGTACGCTCAGCTGACGCGATATCAAACGCAATTTCAGTTGGATGCACCTCAAGTCCAAATTTTACTCCCAACTTTTTAAACTCATCCATAATGGGTGTCCATCGTTTGCTAAAGTCTTCATATCCACTATTGATCATTTCAGCTGAGGCGGGAGGGAAGGAATATAAAAGATGCCAGATGGAACTACCCGTAAAACCATTAACAATGGATATCCCCATTCTTTTTGCGGCCTCTGCTGTTTTAATGATTTCATTAGCAGCTCTTTGCCGTACACCTTCAGGCTTGCCATCTCCCCAGATATAGTCAGGGAGTATTCCCCTGTGGCGGTCATCAATATTATCGCAGACAGCCTGTCCAACCAGATGGGTTGAAATGGAAAACAATTGTAAATCGTATTTTTTCAGGATGTTCAGTTTTTCTTTGCAATAAGGCTCGTTTGCTTTGTCAACTTCAAAATGATCACCCCAGCATGCGAGTTCAAGTCCATCATAACCAAATGATTTTGCTTTTTTACAAACCGTTTCAAACGAAAGGTCAGCCCATTGTCCAGTAAAAAGAGTAACCGGTCTTGCCATAGTATTGAGTTTATAGTTCGAAAGATAAAAATATCATAATTTATCAATGCCTGGAGATTGGATTGCTAAAAATGTCCAGGGCGAAAAATAATTATACTTGCGGTAACTTCCAGGGGGCACGATATTCAGGAGTTATCAATGCATTCGCTGCATCGCTGTTACTGAATCTATTTTCATTTTTATCCCAGATTATTTTTTCACTGGTTCTATAAGCGATATTTCCCATATGTGCAAATACCGCCACATCTCTACCTGTTTCAATCGGGCAATTTGGTTTTGCCCCAGACCGAATAGCATCCAGGAAGTTAATGAAATGTTGATCAAAACCACTAGAATTAGCAACTTGCGTGGGTACAGTTTCAAGCTTAAATTCTTCTGCGTTTAATTTTTCCGCACTTACCTGCCATCCATTCCTGTTCACCATAAGGCTTCCATTTAGCCCCTGAAAGATGACACCATGGCTTAGTTTTTCCGGACCGACACCAAGATTTACTGAATGTTCCCAGTTTATGCTAAAATCATCAAACTCATAGCCTATATTTAATGTATCAGGAGTTTGTCTTGCTCCATCAGGATATGAAAACCTTCCACCTGTAGCTACGATTGAGTTGGGTGTGCTGACCTTCATTCCATACAAAGCGTAATCCAGCATATGCACACCCCAGTCAGCCATAAGGCCACCGGCATAGTTCCAAAAATATCTGAAATTATAATGAAAATGATTTTTGTTAAAGGGCCTCTCAGGAGCTGGACCCAGCCAAAGATCATAATCTACCCCATCAGGAACAGGAGAATCTTTAACCACTGGTAGTTTTGGCTTACTGGTATATGCCCAGGCTTTTACCCTGCCGATTGTTCCTAGCTCACCAGAGTGAACATAATCTATTGCATCCTGCCAGTGTTGACCACTTCTTTGCCATTGTCCTACTGTAACCACAAGCTTTTTATGCTTTTTCGCTGCCTTGACCATGATTTCAGCTTCCTCAATAGAATTCGCCATGGGCTTTTCGACATAAACATGTTTGCCCGCATCAAGTGCCATAACTGTCATAATACAATGCCAGTGGTCAGGTGTACCGATTAATACCGCATCAATATCTTTATTGTCCAATAATTCTCTGAAATCTTTATGTAGTGTTGGCTTTATCTGATAATCTTTTTCAAGCTGGCCTGCCCGGCCATTCAAAATATTATCATCAATATCACAAATTGCTGCACATTCCACATTGGGTTGTTTAAGAATCCCTCTCAAGTTTGCCCATCCCTGATTCCTTAAGCCTATTGCACCCACCACAACCTTTTTATTTGGGTTGGAGCAACTCACCTGCCCAGGAAATGCAGATACAATACTTGTTGCTGCTATAATTTTGACCGAATTTTTGAAGAATTTTCTTCTTGAAGGATTCATATTATCTAGACTTAAATATTGAAATTATAATGCTGGTAATAAATCAGAAGAATTCTAACAAACGATGCTAGAATTCTGTCCGAATTAATTTAACTCCCTGACCCAAATATTTCTATACATAACCGGATTCCCATGATCCTGCAATGTAAGAGGTAATTTTTCCTCATGATAGCTATATTCAGGAATCCCTACAAAACGAGTAGGGCCTTTCAACTCTACATGGTTTTGAATTAATACACCATTATGAATTACAGTAATGTAGCCTGGTTTTTGGAGACTCTTATCCGCATTAAAAACTGGCGTAGTAAAAATAATATCATAGCTCTGCCACTTTCCTGGGGGCATACAGGCATTTACCAAAGGAATATGCTGTTTATAGATACTTCCTGCCTGACCATTATAATAGGTTTCGTTATCATAGGAATCAAGCACCTGAACTTCATACAAGCCCATGAGGAAGATTCCACTGTTGCCTCTTCCCTGACTTTCTCCAAGCACTTTTTTAGGAGATCTCCATTCAATGTGCAATTGAATGCTGCCAAAAGACTGATTCGTTTTTATGATTCCGGTTCCTTTAACTACCTCCATGGCCTTCCCTTTCAACTTCCATTGAGCCGGGCCTTCGTTTCCTGACCATTTTGAAAATCCACCACCATCAAATAAGACGATGGCATCAGAGGGGGGAAGATCCTTTTTACCGGGTGTAATTACCTCTGGTTTTTTCGACCAGTCCTCCGTATCCTTAGCCTCCTGAGCATAGCCCTGAAGGAGGAGTGAGAGAACTAAAATAGAGCTAAATAGATATTTTAATATATTCTTTTTCATATTTATAGCAGTATTTCTTTATTGTAATCTTTGAAGTGCAAATTTGGCCATATCAGCTGTATCCCCATTTTTTGACAGTTCTTCCAGTGCAGGAAAACATTCATCTGTTCCCATCCAGCTTAACTCCTTCATAATATAATTTTTGCTATCAGGGGTTGCATCTGAATTAAGAAGTTCTATCATCTTGGCCTCGAAGTTTTTAAAGGATTCCTCAGAACCATTGGCATGAATGATTCTTTCGGTTAAATCAGCGAGATGTTTCCGGCTTTGACCCACTTTATACCTTGAGGCTTTCGTCATCAGTTCATCGAGAGTCAAAGGTCTTAGTTCAGGCCATTCAACTACGCTTGCTGAGTTGGGCAGATTTTCAGGGATTGCTAGTGTTACATTGCCGGTAGCAGCCCATTCTGTTCCTCTTTGAAGTGTAGTAATAAAGCCCGCACATTTCATTGCAGGAGTTTTCTCCTCACTACCAGCATGACCCAGAACAGTGTGAAATATCCTACCTTCACCATAAGCAATGGTAAAAAGAACGGGTTCATTTCTTCCTGAACCACCTGTGGTTGTATCGGAGTATGCTGTTGATAAAACAGTCATGTTTTTTCCAGGTCCGCGCATTAGACCATATAATTCATCCTGAGCGTGCATCCATTTTTGAGGTAAGCCTTTCGTAATAGGATGATCAGTATCTCGGTTTATAACCTTGAAAGCATGCTGTTCTCCATGGTCACCACCTCTTCCTGGCATGGTATTTTCAACAATTACGTCTTCCTCCCAATATATGTATGGGCCGCTTGATTCATCGCGGTTTCCCCATCCACCTAAACCAATCATTTCATTATACTCAATCCACTCAGGAAAAGCATTGTCGGCTGCATGGTATACTACAACGCCACCGCCTCCATTTACATACTCCATAAAGTCCTGGTTTACTTGATCGGGCCATGGATCTCCGTTGTAATCCAATACAATAACATCATATTTTTTGAAATTTGGTTTAAAAGGAGCCATATCTTCTCCTTCAGCAGGACTAATTAATACTTCCGCAGCAAATATGCCTGAAACGTCCAAAATGTCCTGTAGAAGTAATGAGCTTTTTTGCCAGTTATGGTTATTCTGGCCAGTAATGATCAAAGCCTTATTCTTGCCCATTGATTCACAGCCAGTGAACTGGGATATTATGAAAGCCGACAGAGCCAATATAAGAATTGAACTTAATCTGGGTGTTATTTTGAATTTATTCATTATAGATAAAATTTAAATTTGTTAAAACTTGAGAATTAACCCCAGGGCTCTCTAAATGGCCTGGATAATAGTCTGTTTGCATTTTGACTATTGGTAAAAACTTCATTGTTTGGATCCCATTTTAGCTTTTCTCCGGTTTGCATAGCAATTTCACCCAGTAAACCAATACTTATTGAACGGTGAGCCACCTCTGCAGGAGTTATTGTTTCCTCTCGACTCTTAACACAGTCCAGGAAATTTCTTACATGGTCTGGACTTTTATATAATCGAATGTCACCATCACCAATTACTTCATCGAGAACTGCGGGATTCTTAGCAGTCAATCCTCCACGGTCAGCATTAATCCATCCATCTTCTCCATACCAGGTTGCACCCATATCCTGAGGAAGGCGACTTCTGTTAGCCACCCGAATAGTTAGGCCACTTTCGTATTTGCAGGTAAAGTCATATTCTACAGGGACGTCATAGAGACCTTCCAATGGATAAACTCCTTTGCCTTCAATTTCGATAGGACCACTGCGATCAAGTCCCAGGCCCCAATGTGCTATATCAATGTGGTGGCCGGCCCAATCAGTCATCTGACCACCTGAATAATCCAATATCCAACGCCAATCCCAGTGAGACACACCGCGATAAGGCCTAGCAGGAGCAGGTCCTAACCAGAAATCCCAGTCGAGTTCTTCAGGTACTGGCATTACCGGGGGTGTTCCAATATTGCTGGTTCCGTCAGGCAGACCTACTTCAACATGATGTATTTTTCCAATTTTTTCATTTATAATAAGTTCGCAGCCATGATGAAAATGATCCCTTGAACGCTGCCAGCTTCCAGTTTGCCAGATGATGTTGTTTTTCGCAACTGCATTAACTATAGCACGACCCTCTTTGATGGAGCGAGCGAGTGGCTTTTCACCATAGATATCAATTCCTTTATTGGCGACGGCAGTAGATATAATGGAATGCCAGTGATCAGGTAAGGCTATTATAACTGCATCCAACTTTTCTTTTTCCAGCATCTCGCGGAAATCAAGGTATGTTCTTGCATCCGTGTTTCTGTTGTGTGTATCAAAACTAAGTTTGGCTTTCGCCCGATGGGTTCCATCGACATCGCATGCTGCAATGAATTGAACATCATTGTTTTCCATAAACCAACGGGCATCTCCCATGCCCTGGCTCCCGGCCCCGATAAGGCCCATTACAATTCTGTCACTAGGGGCTACAAATCCATTTCTTCCAAGGGCAGATGCCGGAATAATATGAGGAACGACCGAAAGGCCAATACCTGTAGCCAATGATTTTCTAAGAAATTCTCTTCTAGATGATTTTCTTTTCATACCTGAATTTAATTTATTTGATAAATAACTAATACCTTCTATGATACTTTGATTGGTGTGCCAGGAATAGGAACTTCAAACTTCATGTCAACAGGACCCATTTTTAATTCTTCCGGTCCTAGCTTTAGCTCAGAGTTCATAATCTCATCCCAGGCTATTTTTTTGCCGGTATAAGCTGCTTCTCTAGCCATAATTGCGGTAAGGGTTGAAAAAGCAGTTTGATCGGCCTCATTCACATAATTATTATTACGAATAGCTGTCACAAAGTCAATATGTTCCTGAATGTAAGCTGTTGCACCTAACTGTTGTTCCTCATCTGCTTTCGCAGTTTTAACAGGTTCATACTCCCAAACCAGGTTCCCATCTAAATCAAATATTTTATTGGCGCAATTTGAATATCCTTCTGTTCCAACAATTACTTCACCAACTCCATCCGCACAACTATCAATTTGCCTGCACATACTATGTGAGCTAAAACCATTTCCATAATCAAAATCTACACTGAAGAAATCAAATTGATCACCTGTAACCCTTCTGTGTCTTCCGCCATAGCCAATGGCGCTTAGAGGAAGTTTTCCGCTGAACCAATTAATGACATCAATGTTATGTACGTGTGTGTCAAGTATATGATCTCCGCTTAGCCAGGTGAAGTTATTCCAGTTTCTTAGCATATACTCCATATCATTCCAACCCTCCTGACGTTGACGAAACCAAACATGAGGTTGGTTCCAATAAGCTTTGGCACCCACAATCTTTCCAATGGCACCATTTGCAATTTGCATATAGGTAGAGATATAATCTTTCTGATGTCTTCTTTGGGTTCCTGTAACAACACATAAACCGGTTGCTTCAGCTCTTTTGGATGTACTAAGGATTGATCGAATTCCGACAGGATCGACTGCGACAGGCTTTTCCATAAAGACATGTTTTTTTGCCTGGATAGCAGCTTTGAAATGTTCAGGCCTGAATTGAGGTGGCGTGGCAAGTAATATTACATCAACATCCATTTCAAGTACTTTCTGATAGGCATCGAAACCAACAAAACAGTTTTCCTCTGGAATATCAAGTTTGTATTTTTGAAATCTTTCACGGCAGGCATCAATTTTGTCCTGAAATACATCTGCCAGTGCAACTACCTCTAAATTCGGGCCAGCACTGATAAAATTAAATGCGGCTCCAGTACCCCTGTGTCCTGCTCCAATTAATCCAGCCTTTAGCTTTGGCCCATCGGGAGCCCGATCCAGCAAGGGAGGAAGACCTAGCTCTTCAGCTGTTTTTTTACTACTGCAAGAAGATAATAGTGATCCTATACCAATGGTTCCAATAGCACCTGCCAATGCTGCCTTACCAAGAAACTCTCGTCTGCTGAAATTACTGTTATTGTTTTCCATCACTTTGTATTTTATTGTATAAGTTCTACTTTGTATTTGGTTCAACGGATTCACATACCACTCTAAATCCTACATGAATGCAATCTGAATACCACCACTTACTTTTTGGCATTTGAGGGTCTGTAACCAGCCAGGCTTCAGTTCGGGTGTGATCTCTTTTTGCAATTCTTACATCAGCAGCATCATCGTTAAAAGATCCCCCCCTGATCACATAATCAGTACCTTCAATAGGGCCTTGTGGATCCGTTATGCCATCTTCATAGTTGGCATACGCATCAGGAGCATACCAGTCCTGGCAAAATTCACTCACATTGCCCAACATGTTTAGCAGTCCAAAGGGGTTTGGTTTTACTTTATCTGGCGCTTGGGTCTTTCCATTGCTGTTTTCAGCATAAATAATATAGGAGCTAATTATGCTGGTATCGGCTCCAAAGATCTTATTTATAAATTGTTTTTTTGAATAGTCTTTTGGACTGCCCTCAAAAAAGTAAGATTCTGCCGTATTCCCTCTACAGGCATATTCCCATTCTGCTTCGGTTGGAAGCCTGTATTTTTTACCTGTTACTTTTGATAACCACTTGCAATAGGTTTCTGCTGCCATATGTGACATGGTAATGGCAGGACCATCTGTCTTCCCCCATCCCTGGTCGGGTGCACCCCAGGGAGGTGTTGGACCACTTATAGCATCGAGGTTTTGATCTTCCAGGATCTCTGTTGATTCTTTTCTGCCTTCAGAAGTGGTAGCGTTAAAGAAAGCAAGGTATTCATTCCAGCTTACTTCTGTTTTTGCCATCCAGAACTTGCTTAATTTAACATTTTTAGCTGGACCTTCATTTTCGTTTCTATAGGGCTCTGATTCATTGCTGCCAATTTCAAAAGTGCCTGCTGGAATGGCAATCATCTCGAAAGAGACGGAAGTATCAGGAACTTTTTCTTTAAAGTTTTCAAATGATTCAACTTTTGTTGCCTCATCGAAAATTTCAAGATTTTTTTCTTTTGATTGCCCAAAATCGATATTGGAAGCATGAATCGCATTGGCATTATAATGGCCAACAAAAAGATGGCAATTTAGGCATCCTACCTTATCCTCATTCTGAGTATAATAAAGATGAGCATCGTCACCTTTTACCGATAGAGTACCTGGAAATAAGTTTTGATGACACTTGTTGCAACTTTCTGTGTAGGTGAATTTTACGGCGTTTTCAAGCCTTGACTTCTCCTCCCAGTTAATATTTTCAGGATCTTTAAATAATTCACCGTAAACATCCTTTAATCCATGTTTTATTTTTGCTGGAAGGTGACCTTTTCCTTTTGGAGGTAAGTGACAATCTGCACATCCCACAATTATTCCCGGACTGTTAACATGATGAACGGATTGCTTCCACAACTGATTGGCCTCAGGGTGAGAGTGGCAAGACATGCAATACTCATTTGTTGAGGTATAATTTATGCCTTTATTTGCCAGTAAAACCAGGACTATACCAGAAATGATACCAAATAAAAGAACTATGCGAAATGATTTTTTTCTTGGTGGTTTGTTTTTGGAGAACTTCATGTAGGTCTTCTCGAGAAAATGAATTAGTTAAAAAACTGGTCTCGTGCAACCAACAAAGATATGTTCAACTTTTATAAAATCTTTTGATATTTGACAGGAAAATGAACAAAAGTCATTATTTAGAATAATTTTATCTATCATTTGCCTTAATCTCTTCCAATATCTTCCATGCATATAATTCCATTCTGGGAATATGAAATGGACCTTTCCATATATTTCCTTTTAGTGTGGTGGATATTCTGCCATCACGGTGCAGATATCCAAACCACTCTCCAAATTCAGGATCAGGGAAATATTTATATGTCCAGTCATGTATGGCTTTATGCCATTCTTCATATTTATGGTCACCGGTGAGCTGATATGCCAGTAAGGTTGCAATTATGGTTTCATTTTGTGGCCACCAGAACTTCATATCCTGCCAATATTCCTGGACTGGTAATCCTTTAGCATCCCTGAAATAAAGAATTCCACCATATTCCTTGTCCCAACCAATTTCCCACATCCAGTCAAGAATGGTTGTACCTGTTTTGATATATTCTGGATTGTTTTGTTCCTTACCTTCCTGTAATATAAACCAGGCCAGTTCAATTGCATGTCCCGGGCAAAGAAGGCGACCATCAAAGTGGTCTGAGAACTCGCCATTTGGACCAACCGTTTCAAGTACTGCATGAAACTCTGGTTTCATGAAATCCGTCTGAATTTCCTTAATGTATGATTGAATATATCCCGTATATTTTTCATTTCCCAGGTTTTTTCTCATTTCCTGAGCGGTAGAAATAAGGGTCATAGGCATAGCCATTCCTTTAAGAGGACGGATATCCGTGAATTTAGATGGTTCAAGCTCGGGGTTACTCGTATATTTAATTATCAGATCATATAATTCTTCTGCTTTTTGCGCATATTTTCTTTCTCCTGTTGCTTTCGCTACAGCAGCAAATGCCGTAGCAGCGAAAGTTTCGGTAAAAACATATCGACGTCTTCGAATGGGCTTTCCATCGCGGGTTACCTGGAAAAACATCCTTCCATCTTTGTCAAACCCATACTTTTCAATAAACTCAATTCCATGAATGGCCAGGTCCAGCCATTCCTGCTTTTTCTCGACCTCATTGTATAAGGTGCCCAGCATCCAGGTAAAGCGACTGGTTTGCCACATCCCTTTATCAGTGTCGATAATTGTTCCATCCCTGTCAAGGGCCAGCATAAAGCCACCAAACTCATGATCAATACTGTTTTTAAGCCAAAAGGGCATGGTATTATTTAATAAACCATCTTTGTAAATATTTATATATTCTTCGATTTTTTTCATTTTTATAATTTTGTATTAGAAGCTGTTTGTTATTAGTTTAAAAGCAATTTGTCAGAGAAAATATCCTGAAAATCAGGAGAAGTTTCCAGAGAAAAGTGCTTTGTGATTTTCAAGATATCATGGATCTCAATTTCATCTAAAAATAAGCACATTTTTGCTCCAATCAGGGCAGAATTTCCGAGTTTTTTAATTTTTTCAACTGGAAATTCAATCAGGCCTATGTCAACTGTATTTTCAATGTTTATAAAGCTACCAAATGCTCCAGCAATGTATATTATATCGATATCACCTGATGATATATTTAGGTTTTTGAGTAAAATTTGAATGCCTGCTGCAACAGCCCCTTTGGCCAGTTGAAACTCCCGGATATCTTTCTGGCTTAGCACAACAGGGTATGACAAATCCAGCTTTTTACTATTTCCAATAATTTTGCCTCCGATGTCGATTTTTCCCTCTTGAATAAATATGGCAACAGCATCAATTAAGCCACTTCCACAAATTCCCCTGGGACTATCATTTCCAATAACGTGACAATGAAGTTTTTCACCTTCTTTGCTCACTGAAGAAATTGCTCCGTTTGTTGCCCGCATCCCCATACTTATGTTTGTCCCCTCAAAAGCCGGACCGGCTGCAGTAGAGGCGCAAAATATGCCGTTTTTATTTCCAACTGCAATTTCCCCATTTGTTCCTAGGTCAATTAAGGCGATATAGGAATCGCTTTCAAGCATTCTGGAGGCCAAGATTCCAGCCATTATATCACTACCAATAAAACTACCAATGGAAGGAATGAACGTGATTCTAGTATCAGGATCGGTTTTTAAGCTTAGTTCGGCAGAAGTGAATCGGGAAAAATCCTTTTCTTTTGTTTCGAAAGGAAAGGCCGATAATGGGGTCAAGTCAGTTCCATCAAATAGGTGTTGCATCACGGTATTCCCAACCAGAACAATATCAGTAACTTTGATTGAATTCCTTATGATAAGTTTGTTAACCATCTTACTAATTTCCTGCCTGATAAGGGTTTTTAGTTTATCATGGCCTTTTTCAAATACTGCATATTGAATTCTGGAAATAATATCGGCACCATACTCTGATTGAGGATTCAAGGCGGTAATGGCATCTTTCACCTGCCCGGTTTCAAGGTTTAAAAGTTGAGCTACCAAGGTGGTTGTACCGATGTCAATGGCTATGCCAAAATCCTTTTTTGGAGTGAAATGAAAGCTGGTGTTATCAGCCAGTACAAAGGTATCGAACTGACCTATTTCCAGCGAAACATCCTGCGTTGCAACTGCCTTGCAGGCCAGTCTGTATTCATCACCAAAGCCCCCATCTTTGAGTAGTTTGCTTTGTTTTTCATCGAGGGGAAGATGACCTTTAAGAACTTTTACCTTACATCCTCCGCATGTGCCTTTTCCACCGCAAGGAAATTCAACTCCATATTGAAAGAGGATATCTTTTAAGGGTGTACCTGATGATACACGGATTATTTTTCCTAAGGGTTCTAGACGAACGCTGATTTTTGAATTATTCATTCTTTAGGAAATGAACTTATGAAAAAGACACTTCAATTAAGATTAACTGGAAATCTTAACTTAAGATCTCAGTTGATCAGGAAGCAATTTTATCAAGAAATTTGATGGCTCCTTGTGGATCAGCAGAATAAAAATCGGCCCCAATCTCATTGCAGAAATCCTGTGTAAGAGGAGCTCCTCCAACCATTACAACGGATTTTGGATTTAAATTTTTTACTTTTTCAACCACACCTCTCATATTTACCATAGTAGTAGTCAACAGGGCTGATAATCCAATTACGGAATCCGGATTATCTTTTAATGCTTGTTCAATTTTATCAAATCCAACATCTACGCCTAAATCAATTACTTTCCATCCTGCTCCTTCAACCATCATAGATACCAGGTTTTTTCCAATGTCATGCAAGTCACCCTGAATGGTACCCACAATAAAAGTCCCTTTCTGCTTAACTTTACCAGATTTAAAGAAGGGATCGATGTGAGCCATGGCAGCTTTCATTGCTTTTGCAGCCATAAGCATTTCTGGTACAAATGCCTTTCCCTCACTAAACTTTTGTCCTATGGTTGACATTCCAACAATGAGTGAATTTTGGAGAACATCTTTCGGAGATATACCTTGTTCAAGTGCTTTCGCTGTTAATTCATCTGCACCGTCCTGTCCTTTTAAATCTGGTGGATAAGGAGATGCATTATTTACCTTACCCCGTTCAATACAAATCATTAATTGTTCAAGTATATCACTCATGATCGTGAATCTAGGTTAGATTTATTATTCAGAATTCCAAAATTATATAAAAATACCAAATTTTTTAGAAATATTATTATTTATTCTACAGCACTAAGTTTCTGATATTCCCTGAATCTTCGACCAAAAGTCATTGCATTTATATAAGGCCCGATTCCGATTAATTCAGTGGGGCCCATATTTTCATTCAAGACCTGCATTTCTAATCTACCGAAACTGGATTGAACGGCCATCATTTCCCCAGTGTCCAATTTAACAGAACCTTTTATCCTGTAAGCATCAGGAATGACTTCCATCAAGAAACTCTGTAATGATTTGTGACTAATTGGTAAAGATGTTTTTATGACATAAGAACCTATATTTGGAGCATTTCCTCTTTCTAAAACTGTATGTTCTTCTACTCTTTTTATTGCAGTTGGTTCATGGCCAGGCGTTTGGAGTTCTTTCATCAATTCAATCTGGCAATAACTAGCCTCCTCAATCCTACAAAAAGGGTTCAAGTCTTTAATCCAATTTTTTATCACACCCAAATTAGTTGAATCAAGGTCGGTTTTATTAATTACAACAGAGTCTGCAACGCGAACCTGGTGTATTATTCTAGGCATAGTCCTCCCAATTTTAAAAAAACTATCTGCATCCAGAAGAGTCCAGATGTAAGAAAGGTATAGCTTGTCTATTAATTCCTTGCTTTGCAATAATTCCCCAATGGATATAGGGTCAGATAGACCAGAGGCCTCCAGGAATATCATATCAGGTTGATATTCATTAATAAAGCTGCTCAGAGAATGAGCAAAGGAGGACAGTAAACAAACACAAAAGACCGAACCTTTATTCACTTCAAGCAGATTAAAGGTTTTACCTGATCTTTTTAGCTCTTGTCCATCTACATTTCCCTGGGCAAACTCATTCTGGATGATACCAAGCCGGTATGAACTGCTGAATTGCTTGATCACCCTTTTTAAAAGGGTTGTTTTTCCGCTCCCCAGGAAACCAGTTATGAGAAAAAAAGGTATTTTATTTACGTGACC
>JASJGS010000089.1:0-12333 GCA_033791445.1 Bacteroidales bacterium
GCACCTCTTAATGAAAATGTAAAGCCGGAAACAGTAACTAAACCAAACAGAAAGATACTCACTGCAAACAATTTTGTTATTGCTATTTTACTGGCACTTGTTGGTGTATTGGCCTATCCAAAGGTATTTAATACAAACAAATCCCATTTTGATGAAGTATTGGATAAAAAGAAAACCATCGCTGTTTTACCTTTCATGAATAATACAGGGAATGATTCCAATGATCACTGGGAATATGGCATATCGGAATTACTCATCAGCTCACTTTCCACTTCAAACGAACTTACAGTTATCGACAACCAGACGATAACTGATGTAATTCAAAACATAGAAAATGTTCAGACTGCTTCCATTGGTCCGAATATTGCAAAAGAGGTGGCCAGCAAAATACAGGTAAAGTCATATATCTATGGAAATTATTTGCAGGCAGGCTCCACATTCAGGATCAACTTAAAGCTCATTGAAACAAAAAGCAATAATGTATTGAAAACTGAATATGTTGAGGGTGAAATAGATAGTATTTTTTCAATGGTTGGCTCTCTGGCAAATGCCATGAAAAGTTACCTGGAGATAGCTTTAATAGGGGAAGGTACTCAGATTGAAACAGCAGATTTTATAACCACAGATTCACCTGAGGCATATAAGTATTTCATCCAGGGAATGGAGGATTTTTGGGCTGGGATAGGTCCAGTTGATGATTTCAGTAGAGCTATTGAAATTGATTCAACATTTACATCAGCTTATTTCTTCGTAAGTATTTATTTGTCATCCATTGAATCGTATATATGGGCCAAATGGGCCATGCAGAAGGCTGATGAGGGGAAGCAGAGTTTGTCCCCCAAGATGCAGCTCTGGTTAGAGGCTTTTATGTCACAATACATTAACAAAAATCCCTATAGATCTATTAGCTATTTTAAACAAGTTACTGAAATAGATCCATTCTCCAGGCTGAATTGGTTTTGGCTTGGAATGAGTTATTGGTTGATTGAAGAATATGATGAAGCTTTGTTGACTTTTGAGCACATTGAAGAACTAGATAATCAGTTAGGCCCCTGGAATTATCAAAACTATTACACCGGTCTGGGTAACACCTACCGAAAACTTGGAAAATACAAAAAAGCACAAAAAATATACAAGAAAGGATCTTTACTTTTATCAGAATCCCATTTGATCCCCCAAAACCAGGCTATATGTGCCCTGTTACAAAAGGATACAAGTTCTGCAAATCATTATATCAGTCAGCTAAGATCTGCCCAGATGGCAGATAATTTTCCAGAATCCCTTATAAGAGCACAGGTTGGACGTGTTTATGAGAGAGCCATGCAATTTGAGAGAGCAGAAGAAATATGGAATCTTGCTTTTGAAATGAGGTTAAACCAGGATCCTGAAAAGGACAATGGATTTCCTGGAAATGAACTTTTTTGGTATTATGAGGTATTGGGAAACCTGTATATCGATAATAATATGGATATAGAGCAGGGAATAGAATATTTACAAAAAGCATTGCTTATGGCAAAAGAATCCGAAAGATCTTCAGATCATCCTAAAATGTTATCTGGTTTAGGATCTGGCTATTATAAACAAGGCAAATATGTCGAAGCTCTTCAGGCTCTGAAGCAGGCAGAAGATAATTTGTCTATGTATGATCATTCTCTTCATCAACTTATCCAGGAAGTGGAGCAAGCACTTGCTGATCAAAACAATTGAATTGACCCTGATGAAGATAATCCACCATTAGTTCTTGTCTCAGCTTACATTTGGCATCAAGGTATACTTATTTGTAATGGTTCTATATTATTTTTATATATTTGAAAAATAACCAATTAGGGATCTCACCCTTTTCTATTATTTATGGCAAAACCCATGAACAAATTCAATCAGCTTTGGAATGAATTGAAACGCCGAAAGGTACTCAGGGTGATGGCAATGTACCTGGCTACTGCATTTATTGTACTGGAAGCTGCTGACATAATGCTCCCCAGGTTGGGTTTACCTGACTGGACCGTTACCCTGGTTATTGTGCTTATAATTATTGGAATCCCCATAACTGTAGTTGTATCGTGGGTATTTGATATTACTCCGGAAGGCCTCTTAAAGACTGCACCTCTTAATGAAAATGTAAAGCCGGAAACAGTAACTAAACCAAACAGAAAGATACTCACTGCAAACAATTTTGTTATTGCTATTTTACTGGCACTTGTTGGTGTATTGGCCTATCCAAAGGTATTTAATACAGATAAAACTGCTCTTAATAAAGCAGGTGAAAACAAAAAGATAATTGCCATTTTACCATTCATAAATAATACCGGTGACTCCTCAAATGATCACTGGGAATATGGTATATCAGAATTGCTGATCAATTCCCTTTCCACCTCAGAAGAGCTCATAGTTATTGACAATCAAACCATTAATGAGGTAATAAATAATGTGGAAAGTGGTCAAACAGCATCTGTAGATCCTGAAATCGCCAAAAAAGTAGCCTCAAAAATAAAAGTAGAATCTTATATATATGGGAATTACTTACAAGCAGGTTCAATATTCAGAATCAATCTAAAACTTATTGACACAAAAAGCAGTAAAGTTTTAGAAACAGATTTTATTGAAGGTAATATTGATAGTATTTTTCCAATGGTAGGTTCTATTGCTTTGAATATTAAGAATTACCTGGAAATCAAAACAATTGCAGAAGCTAATGACATAGAAATAGATGGCACTGTCACAACAACATCTCCTGAGGCGTACAAGTATTTTATCCAGGGGATGGAGATTTATTGGACTGGAAATGAGAGTGCCATTGGAAATTTTGAAAAAGCCATTGAAATTGATACTACTTTTACCTCGGCATATTTTTTCCTAAACGCTCATCTGAATTCTTTGGGTCAATATAGTTGGGCAAAAAAATCCTTGATGAAGGCCTATGAAGGAAAAGACAAGTCATCTAAGAAAATGCAACTTTGGCTAGAAGCTTTTATCTCTATATATTTTAACAAGAATCCATACAAATCGATCGAGTATTTTAAACAGGTTACTGAAATAGATCCTTATTCCCGGTTAAATTGGTATTGGCTTGGGTTTTGTTATAGCCTGGTTGAAAATTATGAGAATGCCTTTCTTGCATTCGAGCAAGTTCAAGATTTGACTAATCAATTGGGCCCATGGAAAAATCATAACTATTATCGCGATTTTGGAGGCATTTACCGGAAACATGAAAAATATAATAAAGCACAAAGAATATACAAGGAGGGTATAAGCCTTACCCCTGAAGCAACTGATATATTAAGAGGTCAGGCTGCATGTGCCCTATTACAAAATGACACAATCGCTGCAAATCAGTATATTAATCAAATAAGATCTATCCTAATAAGCCAGGGTATATATCCAGAACCCTTAATAATTGCAAATGTAGGTCGCGTTTATAGTGACGCAGGACGAATTAAGAGGGCTGAAGATTTATATAGACTCGCTCTTAAAATGAGATTAAATCAAGGGCCTGATATAGACTCTATTAATCCTGGCAATAATTTATACTGGTATTATAGTATGTTAGGAAGCGTGCTTATTGAAAATGATATAAATATTGAGGAAGGAATGGAATATACTCAAATGGCTCTTGATCTATCCAAGAAAGCCTATTCAGATTATCATCCATTCGTACTATTTCCTGCGGGTTTAGGTAACTTCAAAATAGGCAAATACCAGGAAGCTCTTAGCTATTTTAAAATGACCGAAGAAAGGGCAACCCTTTATAACCATCGACTTCATGAACTTATCATGGAGACTGAAAAAGAGCTTGCCAGTCAGAACAAATAAATAAGGGTTCCGAAAGACTAATATTATTCATCTATCAGGTAAAACTTTACTCCACAGCTGTATTTGTGTTTTATAACGAATTGGTGTACATTTATCAGACTAATTCAATGACTAGTACGATTAATGACTGGCAAACCATCTAATCCATTTCAGTTCTGGCCTGTTCGTTAAGGGAGATAGTTTACAAAGCTAAAGGCAGATGGTGTAGTAATTTATTTTACTGCCAATTCAGGCGATGTGTCCATTGAGCTATCCAGGGTAGAAAAAGCAGGAGGAAAAGTCTTGATGGAAAAGAAACAAATTTCAGAGGAACATGGCTACATGGCTCTTCTTCTGGATTGCGAAGGCAACCGGATTGCCCTGCATAGCAGAAAATAAAAAATATCCCTACCCTTAGGATGGCATCTTTTCCTAGAGCAAGGCCTTCATTCAAACGGTTTAGCAAAAAAGAAGAGCTTTGATGTATAGCTCTTCTTTCTTTCGACTTTTTATCATTCCTCTTTTTCAAGTAGATAGATGGCGGTAAAGCCAAGGCCTGCCAGTTCCGGATAATACTTGTATGTTTCTTCGCGTGTATAGAACCCGGTAATGATCACACTATAGTTTCCGAATTGCTCAACGATCTCAACCGGCAGACTGAGTTTATCAATGATTTTGCTTTGTGCTCGTTCTGCCTGGTTTAGCTTTGTGTATACGGCCACCTGTAATGAAAATCTTGGTTCAGCCTTTACAGGAGCTACAATGATACCTTCCGGTAATTCATTTTTGTCAATTGGCCTGGCTCTTATGGAGTCTATTTCAACCTGTTCTTTCACAGGTTCCACCCCTGGTTCTATTGCAGGTTCTATTATAGGTTCTTCCGTTGGAGCCAATGTTGACTTTTCGGATGGCATTAGCCATATATTATTGAATCCCATAAGGTTCAAGAAAGGAACTATTCTTTCCCTCTCCTGCTGAGATGAGAACCTGGTAATACGCACTTTATAGTTTCCATCTTCAAGCTCTATGATTACCGGCCTGTCAATGGCTGCGGACACCCTTAGTCTATAAGCCTCAGCTTCCGTTGAATCCTTGAATTCTCCTACCTGTATAACAAGATTTTCATGGACGATGCGTCTTTGACCATCTTCAAGCGTTTCAATTTCCGCATATATTGTATCGTGTACAGTTCTGATTACCATGTATTTTTGCATTCCTTTCAGGGTAATTACCCACATCTCATTGACACCATTTTTATGGAGAATATCAACAAAGGTATCCACCTCTTCTCTGGTTTCAAATCCCATAATACGTACCTTATAGAAACCGTTTGCAATGATTATTTCAACATCTCTGCCAAGTAGAGCAGCCAGTTTCTTCCTATATGCATTCGCATTCGATTTGCGCTTGAAGGCTCCCAATTGAATTATATAGCTATCTGTGGCAGATGTCGTTACTTCTTGCACAACCTCATGAACAACTACATAGCTGGTGTCCCTTTTGGTTACTTTCCTTTCCGGTTCAACAGGCTTATCCTCTGGCTTCATTTTAACGGTGAAATCAAGTCCGTCAATAAAATCACCCTCAATGTTTGCTGTAATATCAAAATCGATGGAATCCGGAGTAGTTATCATCTTCAGCTTCCGCATCTGAGCAGTGTCTAACCTGACTGTGAAAGTACCAGGAGCCAGGCCAAAGTAGCTGAAATACCCATCTTGTTCAGTTAGGGTTCGCCCGGTTAGCTTTTGATCACTGTTATAGAAATTAACAATCACACGGGCCAGACCCAGGGGTTCACCCTCCCCTTTATCAATCATAACCATTCCTGAAGCCTCTCCTACTACATAGACTGGCACCTCTATTAGTTTAAGCATGTTAGGATCGACAGCTACATTCATGGTCTTGTTCTTCAAGGTCCATGTTATGTTGTCAAAGCCACTCTGATCAAGCTCAATAAAGCAATCTGCATAGGGTTGAAGACTAAAAATACGAATGGTGGTATCCTTTTCAATTGTTTCAATACGCCCACCGCTGGCTCGCAGCTTCAGTCCGTATGCTTTCGGTTCACCGGCATCTCTTGTACCGTTTGCATTTATATCGATAAAAGGTAGGACGGTAATTCCACCTTTGCCTACGTTTACACGATTGTCCGCAGTACTATACCTGGTTTTGCGGTCACTAATATAGCTTCCCCTTGCATATTGAACAAGTGTTGTGTATTTTTTTGTCCGCCTGCTTGAAAATCCGGTCTGGGCAAATTTAAAATCGTAACGGAATCCAACTTCTCCCACGTAAAAGTTGCTTAGAAAATTCTGTTCGTATGAAAGATTGAGATAAGCATTTTGGAATACCCGTTTTTCTAGTCTAAGTTTAGCAGTAAGAAGCTTTTTCTCTGTAAATCCATACTGAATTTGCGGGGTAATAGTAATATTACCAGGCAAGCGAAATGAGAGAGCAAGGTTACTGTAAACTGTTGGAGTATTATTGCCAATAAAAAGGGCATAGGTTGTGAGGTTAGTGTTTACACCCCAAAGCGAGCCTGAAAGTAGCCATTCACCCGTGGTATAAAGAGTGCTTGGCAAAACAAGCTGATTAATAGAAAGCCTGGTATAGGCTGAAAACTTTTTTATTCGAATGGGTACCGATATTGCAAGTTTACGCTCTTCAAGATAATTGAAATTAATGGCCGTCTGACCCTTTGCATATTTTGTATAGTTCAGGTCAAACTGGATGTTTGAAGGGAGCCTGTAGGAAAGTGAAGCCTTGGCTCGTACACCATAGGTATACTCTGCTGATAGCAGGAGATTTGAAGCTAGCCTGAATGAGGCGTTTGCAAATGGCATCAAAGGGCCTGAGGTGACTGAGGAAAGATATTCATAGCCGGCTCCTATTGTAATTCCACGGGTCAATCCATAATTAACATTGGCTCTGGAAAAACGACTATAGAGTGTATCTTCCACCATCCCTGCATTGGCATAGTATTCAAGTTTATTTTTGGGAAGGAAATTGAAGGGTATGGAGATATTTCGTTCACTTATTCGTTCTTCACCCCAGGGACCATAATACTTTAACCTGATAAATGAATTCCCATAAACAAGTGGCACTTCAAAAGAAAAGAAACCAGCCGCATCAGCCTTGACAAAATCAACAAGGACATTATTTACATATAACTCCACCATCCAGCCAGGCTCAGTTTTGTCGTTCAGCGTATAAGATCCAAAAGACTTCCTGAAAGTTGTAGGGGTATTTGTGACCTGTACGCCTATTACAGGGTCATAAATGGAGGATGTGGCATGCGTGAAGATTTTTCCTGCCATCACCTGCCTTACAGCTTTATTATCATTGTTGACTCGTCTCCACAAGTAATATTGTTGCTTTTCGGTAAAGGGCTCCCTGCTATTGTAATTAAGGGAAACTGTGGTTTCTCCTCCAGCAATTATTGCCCCTAAGGTAAGATTCAGTCTTGCTTCTGCCAGCCCATTGATCTGTTCTGTAGCAATAGCTGACCAGTCAGCCATACCAAAATGGAACATTGGATAAGTTCTGCCTATTGTGGTATCGGCTTTTTCTTCACCCTTGAGGCGGGACAGATTTTGTCTCATTTCCTCCAGCCTCATTTCCCGTATTATCGGCAATTCAAGCCTTGCATTTACTGTGACCGACAGGTTCCTGAAGTCAAACAAACAATCCAACCCAAATATCTGTCCATAAAAAAAGGATCTCAGAAAGAGATTCGTTTCAGTACGAATAAGATCGCCTGTCTCAAGTTTATAGGTTTCTTTACCATATTGAATCTGGTTTTTGACTCTGTCAATACTATAGGGGGTATCCTGGTCTATGAAAAAACCTGTGATAGTTTCTAAGCCATCTGAAGGAATATTTCGGATTTTCAGAAAATCAAAAAGGTCGGTTACAGGTAAATAAACCTCGCTTCCTTTTATTACAGCATCAATCTCTCCAGAACCAACATTGGGTACATTGAGAAAAACAGCTATCTCATCATAGACTGATTCTTCCTGGGCTAAGCTTGTAATACTCGGAAGAAAAGTTAAAAGGAAAACAAAATTGACAAAGTACTTTATTGAACTGACACACATACGGCCTGAACTGGTATCAGTGGAGTATGCTTTTGTCTTTGTCATTTGATATTAAGGCCAATATTTTCACAGATGATTTATTCCTGGACAAAGGTTATATCAAATGTCCCATTATAGTTTCCCGGTGGATTAGCAAGCGGATTGCCAACAATAAGTGTTCCTCCTATCCTTAACTGCGTTGAAGCAGGTGACAACGTGGTTATTATAAATGGACTTGTAGGTTCGGTATCTCCTATTTGTAGAGTCATTGAGCCCCCATTGCTTCCGATAAGAATTGCATCAGGTCCATTTAGTATAGAAACAAGTGTCCCAGGATTACCAACTAAATCATAGAGCCCTGCTGAAAAGGTATACCCCATATTGAGCAATACAACATCACCCGTTGAAGAGCGTGACCCGTCACTATTGATAATGACAGAACCGCCTGTATTGAAATGATAAAATGCACCAAAACTCAGATTCTGAGAAAGGTTAACAGTCACAGATAAAGGGCGTGGTGGAAGTTCCGGAATTCCTGGATTGATTGTAGGACGCGGAGGAAGCTCCTGCGCATTGGCTTCAGGAAAAGCCACTGTTAATAAAATGATCACTGAAAAGCCAGTAATTATGTATCCTTTGCAAAACCATATTAGTTCAGGTAGTTTCATTTATTGCTTATAAATATTTTCCTTGATTGCTTAATATTTCCTGTCACGAAGGTGACAACATATATCCCAGGTTTTAATTGTGTATCAAACTCATAAAGTCCTTCTTCAAATATCTTTCTTGTGAAAATTTGGTGACCAAGAATATCAAAAAGGTATATCATACCCTCCCTATTCTTCAAAGACCCAATATTAGTTTTCACAATACCATGCAAGGAGTGAACACTGAATATATCTGTTATTGATTCTATTTCGTGTACATCTGTTGTATTTGTTTTTTCAAAGCCTAAAGTAAACCTGTTGAAGTATGTACCTTCATTAATATTTATCTTATATTCTTTGTCTGGTAGCAAATCATAGTTAATATCAGCTATTTCATCATGAAGATAAATCCTTATATCCTGCGGCAGATTCTCAATATCTCTGATACTGAAACTAATCTCTCCGCTCTTATAAGTGGTTATACCGAGTGGAACAAACAAATTTGTGTCTGTCATTTCAGGTAAGGCATTTATAGAGAGCATAGCACCACCAGGAATAAGAGAATAAAGATTGGGTACATTTAAATCCGTATTTATAAGTTTCAATGCATCAAGCTTACTGTCAAATCCTTCATTTGCTTCATCATCAAAATATATAACCATCGGATCAGATGATAGGGAATCATTTGTAAACCTTACAGCAAGCCTTATAAAGAATCGTGTTTCAACTTGTTTTGATTTTAGAAAAGGATGTGTCAGATCATTTATTCTGACCTGGTTATTTAATCCCAAAGTGGCTGTAACAGGATAACTCCCGTCTGATACATGAACAAATATGCCCTGCATGGATGGGATTACATTGGTTGCTTCTCCATCACTTGAAATACCGTTAACATAAGAACTATAAGTGCCTCCATACTGATCAGTGGTACTAGGTAGGAAATAGTAGATGCCATCATCAATATTTGTTTTGGTCCAACCTGATAATGCATCCCAGTCTATTGGAGATGGGTAAGGATTCCCAATAAGGTTAAAACCGTTTGTGTAGGTGTTGTGGTTATTATACAATGTAACAGAAATTGAACCATTATTTACATCACCTGTAACATCCACAGTATTTGGAGAAATATCGGTCCCGAAATTTACGGCGTATCCTTCCATAGGGTTCAATAAACCCGTAATATTTGTATAAGTTACCCAACCGGAAGATGTCCGGCTTTCATCATATTTAAAGAATGTGGGAAATGAGGCAGAAAGGTCCATATCATCGCCAAACTCATTTACCGTTGCTGCCTGAAAGGGAGAACTAAAATATTTATACCCGAATCCAACGCTCAGATACCTTTGCATGGTTACGCTCCCATTTACCTGTCCTGTTCCACTTCCATCAATAAGTGCAGTGCGTGATGATGTTGATAACAATGTTAAATAAGCATTTGTATTCAATGTGCCATTTGCTAAAAGAATACCTTTTAGTGTCTGACCAGCGGTACTCATTGTTGTTGTATTGCCTGATGACAATGTCAGGTTATTAAAGGCAACAGCTGAGGAACCATTAATTGATTGTGTGGTGCTGGTTAAAATAATAGTACCTGAGCTATCTGTTACAAGACCATTGTTAGTAAGGTCGCCTGTTGTCAGAATGAGATTTCCTCTGTTTATTAATTTAGCACCTGAATTAACAATGAGTCCCTGCGCATTGAGAAATGAAGTAGAAACAACTGTCAACACTATCCCCGAAAACAGAATTCTCGTGAATCTTGAGAAGTAATATGTATGTTTTATTAATCGATCCATTCTATAATAATCCATCCATTATATTCTATATTAGTGGGATTATAACTAACTGTAGTGCTAGCTCTTAAATCAAGAATATCTCCAGCAGAAAAAGATACATTTCCATTGTTTGTTGCTATCCGTTGAGGGTTTGAGCCATTAATGACTGCATTCACAGATGTTGCAGATCCGTTATTAAAAACAGTGAAAGTTGCTGTTCCTGCAGTGCGGGCAGCTGAACCTGCAATAATAATACCAATAATTCTGCCATCAAATGGCATTATCATCCTGGAACCACTGTCACTTTGTTTTTCTCCCCCAGCGGTAAATATTAATGGAAAATTCGTCTCAGCTTTATCTAAATCCTTTATACCCCATCCCCCAAGGACCTGCTTTATTGTTCGGTGAATATATCCAGTTGCAGCTGAGTTAACTGCCAGAACCTGGTAAGCATTTCCAATGGTTAAACTAGAGGGTGTTGCCCCGGTACCTCCTCCAACTACAATTGAATTCTGTGATAGCAAACCTGATGATGACATAGTTGTAGGGCCGGTAAAAGCCGGTATGCCACCTGATGTTCCGGATGTAAGTCCAGTTCCGCCTTCGTTCACCTGTACTGTAGCTTGTACAAATTTGTTCCATTGACTACCGTCCCAGTAATAGAATCCGTCTGTTACTGAACCTCCGTTACTAAATACAAGCATGCCAGTTGGAACGGGTGCAGTTAGTGGAGCGGGCAGACTTAGATTGTTTATCGCCATTCTAGGTATCAATAGTCCTTTGTTGGTACTTTCAAGCTCTAATAGTGAGTTTGCATCCAAAGTCATGTCAGCCCCATCTGTAACTTTAACCTGGGCCTGGGTCTGGAAATAGATTCCTGCCAGCAAGACTGTAAAAATGAAGTATATAAACTTTTTTGGCTTCATATTCTAATTATTTTTTAGGGTTTATTTAATAAACAATTTTATTTCAATAATAATTCTGCCTCAGCTAATATTGCCGGTTTAACATCTGAGGATGCAGAAAAGCGTACAAGTAATTTGCCCGATTTTAAGTTCACCCCGGATTCGTTGCTGAGTTTAAACTGGAAACTTCTTTCTGTGTTGGGTGTATAAACTGCTATTCCATTTGCCAAACCCATACGGGTGGTTATTCCCTGGGGTGATACATGGTCAACGGTAAGGTCTCCATATACTGAAAAGTTTCCTGTGCGATTGAATTGCATACTAAAAGCTGGGTTATTATCTTCTACATCCTTAAGTGAAAGATTAGATAAGCTAACTTTTGTGTTTGATTCCCCTTTCCTTATTATGGCAGGAATTGTAATACCAAAAACAGGTGTAAGCTGTACAGAGATTGCTGTAGTGTCTGCCACAACCTGTTCTTCTCCCAAAGGATTTACTTTTGGGACAGATCTAAAATAAAAATGAGAGCGATATTCTCCTGGTGAAAGCTGGTTCGCCTTCATAAGCTGAACTTTCACTACCTGTGCTTCATTCGGAGGAAGAGTTACCGAACGTGGGAAATAACGAAGATTCTTATCTGCAAAATTCTGCCCTGGATCGGGCTCCGTAATGGTTTCAAAGGCACCTTCCTTTGTCATTCTTATTTGCACCAATGATATGGCATAAGTTGCAGTATCACTGCCAATATTAGCAAGATTTAGTGTAATTGATCTTTTTGAACCGTCAAACACAACCCTCCTGGGAGTAACCAGAAGGTTTCCCTGGGCGATTGTGTTGAACGGAATCAAGAAAGTTAGAGCAATAATGCTCAAGAGCGTAGGTAAACGAAATCCATTTCCAAAGAGCCTGGGTGGTTTCTTTTTGAGAACTGATTGACTTGATAACATAGGGTTTTGTATTAATGATATTTAAAAGTTTAATTGAAGTCAAAAGTAATAATATAAGAACCTGTATAAATCCCAACAGGGTTATCATGGATCGTTCCTACTTCAAGTGTAGCGCCAACATATACTGTTTGATATCCCTGATCAAGAGTGGCACCTCCAGGTCCAGGCGCCGGGACAGATACCCAGTCACTAAC
>JASJGS010000090.1:0-2658 GCA_033791445.1 Bacteroidales bacterium
TAGTAATAGTTGATGGTATAGCAACAGTTATTAATACGTCTAATTGCATTGGTCATGGTGCCTGTTTTCATTCTTGCCCGGTCGAAGCGATAACACTTCGTATTGGAACTGAGACTAGAGGCGTTGATCTACCACATGTAAACCAAAATTTTGAAACAAATACCAAAGGCATTTATATTGCGGGAGAGTTAGGAGGTATGGGGCTCATTAAAAACAGTATAGAACAGGGACAACAAGCTATAGAAAGTATTGTAAAAAGCAAAAAACGATCCAAAGAAAATGTGATTGATGTGGTCATTGTTGGCGCCGGACCGGCGGGAATATCGGCTACTCTGGCTGCCAAGAAACATGGCTTATCCAGTATTACTTTAGAGCAAGATTCTTTGGGAGGCACGGTTTATACATTTCCTCGAGCAAAGATAGTCATGACCTCACCTATGGATTTACCGCTATATGGTAAAGTAAAGTTATTCTTAACCTCAAAGAACGAATTGCTTTCATTATGGAAAAAAGTGATTTCTGAACATCAATTAAAAATTTTTGAAAAGACCAAAGTTGATAGTATAATTCCTTCAGAAAATGACACCTTTAAAATTATAACCAATACCGGTGACGAATATATTAGCAATAATGTTCTTCTTGCGACTGGAAGGAGAGGAACTCCAAGAAAATTGAATATTCCGGGTGAGGAATCTCAAAAAGTCGCATATCGGTTAATAGAACCAGAACAGATAGCTGGTAAGAAAATTATTGTTGTTGGTGGGGGCGATTCTGCAATCGAATCTGCACTTTTATTAAAAGATGAAAATGAGGTAGTACTTTCATATAGAAAAGACAAATTTGCAAGGTTAAAACCTAAAAACAAAGAAAAGATTTTAGAAGCGACTAATGACAATTCAGTAGATATAATTTATAACTCGAATTTAGTTTCGTTAGAAAATGAAAGCGCATTAATTAAGACTGATGTAGATAACGCATTAAAACAAATTGAAAATGACCTTGTTTATATTTTTGCGGGAGGGGAATTACCTACAGCATTTTTACAAAAAGCTGGTGTGGAAATTACAAAAAGACATGGGCATGTAGTTAAAAAATACTAAATAATAATTTGAGTAACGTTTTAAAATATCAATTCTTATTTCTTGCACTGATCGTCACGGTGAGTTATGGTCAAATATCTCCTGGAGATTTGTCAAATGCTCATGCCAAACTAGAGGGAATGAGCAAATGTACTTTGTGTCATGAACTGGGAGAAAAGGTTACAGATGCGAAATGCTTGAATTGTCATGATGATATTCAATCCCTTCTAGATCAAAATAGAGGTTATCACGCCGATTCAAGCGTAAAAAAGAAAGATTGCATTGAATGTCACAGTGATCATTTCGGCCGTAATTTCGATATGGTCAGATTTGACGAAAAGAGTTTTAAGCATGATCTAACCGGTTATAATTTGGAAGGAAAGCATAAAGTGGTTGACTGCAGAGAATGCCATGTATCTGACAATATTCAAAATACTGAGATAAAAAAACGAAAAAACACCTTTCTTGGATTAGATCAAGAATGTCTCTCTTGCCATGATGATTTTCATCAAAATACATTGTCTACTGATTGTATGTCCTGTCATAATATGGAAGCTTTTAAACCTGCTCCAAAATTCGATCATATGGAAGCAGATTTTAAATTATTGGGTGAGCATGCATCCGTTGATTGTATTGAATGCCATCAGGTATCCACCAAAAACGGAAAAGAATTTCAAGAATTCAGTAATATTCCATTTAGCGACTGTGTAGACTGTCATTCCGATCCTCATAATAATCAAATACAAGGAAAATGTATAGAATGCCATACTGAAACATCATTTTCAACATTTACGGGAAGAGGGAGTTTTGATCATAGTTCCACAGGTTTCGATTTAAATGGTAAACATAAAAAGATCGATTGTTTCAGTTGTCACGATAGGTCAACTAATCCATTGCTTGTTTTTCAGGATAAAATTAATACCAATGAAAATAATTGTGCAGCCTGTCACGAAGATAATCATGAAGGCAAATACGGTAATGAATGCGTTAAATGTCACCGGGAAAGTAGTTTTTTATCGCTTAAAAAAATGGCCTTTTTTGATCATACCATAACGGATTACCCTTTAGAAGGAAAACATCTTTCAGTAGATTGTAAACAATGCCATAAAAAACGATTTTCGACTCCCATTGATTATTCTGCCTGTAATAAATGCCATGATGATTATCATAGAAATGAGTTCACAAAAAATGGGATTACTCCTGATTGTATAGAATGTCATTCCCTTGAAAACGGATTTGATTATAGCCTGTATACATTAGAACAGCATCAAACAACATCTTTTCCACTTAAAGGTGCCCATGATGCCACCCCTTGCTTTTCCTGTCACATTAGTGAGGATGATAAGAGATGGACATTCGTTGATTTGGGTTCAGACTGTATAGATTGTCATCAGGACTTACATGAAGGGTATATTAGCGAAAAATATTATCCAAATGATGATTGTGTAGTTTGTCATGTTAATGAGACCTGGTCATCAGTAAACTTTGATCATAATCTTACTGACTGGCCATTAGACGGGAAACATAAAGAAGTTGGCTGTAGAGATTGTCATTTTGAAATGTCAGATAATAATATTGT
>JASJGS010000091.1:0-5075 GCA_033791445.1 Bacteroidales bacterium
GGCTGATTATATTAATCAAACTGGTAATCATCTTTGCAGTACTGAGAGTTTTCTTTTTTCCTGATTTTCTTGGATCAAAATTCAAAACAGAAAAGGACAAAAGTGATTATGTAATTGAACAACTAATTAAAAATTAAACAATTTATTATGGAACAATTTAGTGTTGAACTTGTAGATTGGTCGAGGGCACAATTTGCTTTGACGGCAATTTATCACTGGTTCTTTGTTCCACTAACATTGGGGTTATCATTTATAGTGGCTTTTATGCACACCATTTATTTTAAAACCGGTGATGAGAAGTGGAAAATCATGACAAAATTCTGGATGAAATTATTCGGAATAAACTTTGCAATTGGTGTAGCAACCGGTATCATACTCGAATTCGAATTTGGAACCAATTGGTCTAACTATTCATGGATTGTTGGAGATATTTTTGGTGCACCCCTTGCTATTGAAGGTATTTTGGCCTTTTTCCTGGAATCCACTTTTATTGCTGTCATGTTTTTTGGTTGGGGAAGAGTCAGTAAAAAGTTTCACATGCTATCCTCCTGGTTAGTAGCTTTTGGTTCAAATTTGTCTGCATTGTGGATATTAATTGCCAATGCATGGATGCAAAATCCAGTGGGGACAAAATTTAACATGGATACAGCCAGAAACGAAATGGTAAACTTTTTTGATGTTGCCCTTTCATCCACTGCAATTTTTAAATTTTTACATACAGTCTCCCAAGCCTATATTATTGGATCTTTATTTGTGATTGCAGTGAGTGCATGGTATATCCTTAAAAAAAGGCATTTGCTTTTTGCGAGGAAAAGTATTGTCATAGCATCAGTTTTTGGTTTATTGGCATCCATATTTGTAGCTTTTACGGGGGATAGTTCGGCTTTTGACGTTGCACAAAAACAACCTATGAAACTGGCTGCAATGGAAGGACTTTATGACGGGGAAGCCAATGCCGATTTATACGCACTTGGATTTTTGAACAATGAAAAAAATAATACAAATTTTAAGGGTATAAGGTTGCCCAGTATGCTTTCGATACTTGCGCACAGAGATGCCAACGCATTTGTTGCCGGGGTAAACGATCTTGTAAATGGGAATGAAGAATATGGCATATTACCTGCTGAAACCAGGATGTCCAAAGGACGATTGGCAATTCAGTCCCTAGCCGATTATAAACAAGCCAAAGATGCCGGAAACCTGGAATTAGCCAATCAGAAATTACTTGTGTTTGAAGAAAATTACCCCCATTTTGGATATGGATATTTTAAGGATAAAGAAGAGATCGTACCACCCATAAAACTGACATTCTATTCATTCCACATTATGGTTGGACTGGGATTGTTTTTTATAGCATTTTTTGCCTGGATGTTATATGCAAGCTGGAAGAATATTGTTGACAAATATAAATGGATACTTCATCTTTCTGTTTGGTCAATTTTATTGGGATATATAGCTTCAGAACTTGGATGGATAGTGGCAGAAGTGGGCAGGCAACCATGGGCTATACAGGATATATTACCTGTTGGTGTTTCCACTTCACATTTAAGTGTTGGTTCGGTTCAAACAACATTCTTTATGTTTTTAGTTTTATTTACGGTTTTGTTAATTGCAGAAATTAAAATTATGCTGACCCAAATTAAAAAAGGGCCAGAGGAGGGAGGAAGTCATGTTTAACAATTTATCATATCCGGCATTGCAGGCTTATTGGTGGATCATTGTATCGCTGTTAGCTGCTATACTTGTATTTTTAATGTTTGTTCAGGGAGGACAAACCTTGTTAAGGCAAATTGCTAAAAACGATAAAGAACGTTCGCTTCTTATCAATTCTATTGGGAGAAAATGGGACTTGACTTTTACAACATTAGTAACCTTTGGAGGGGCATTTTTTGCCTCATTCCCCTTGTTCTATTCCACAAGCTTTGGTGGAGCGTACTGGGTTTGGGTTTTAATTCTGTTCAGCTTTATAATCCAGGCTGTTTCGTATGAATACCGTACAAAAGCGAATAATTTTCTGGGGACAAAAACCTATGATACTTTTTTGTTGATTAATGGTATTTTGGCTACAATTTTAATCGGTACTGCTGTGGGAACATTTTTTACAGGTTCGGAATTCTCAGTAAACCGTATGAATATAACCAATGTTTCTGATCCTGTTATCTCACGATGGGAAACTGCTACTCATGGACTGGAAGCCGCTTTGAATATTACTAATCTTGCACTCGGGCTGGCAGTATTGTTCCTGGCAAGGGTGTTGGCTATGCTTTATTTCATCAACAATATTGATCATAAAGAGATTGTTGAACGTTCTTCTAAAACAATAAAAATGTGCAGTGTTGTATTTCTAGTCTTCTTCCTTCTATTTGTTGGATTGCTTTTAACCAGAGAAGGTTTTGCAGTAAATCCTGACACCAAAGAAGTATTTATGGAACCATACAAATATTTACATAACCTTATTCAAATGCCTATTGTGTTGATTCTTTTCTTAATTGGTGTTGTGGGTGTGTTATATGGTATTTTCCTTGGCGCTTTCAAAACTTTAGGAAGAGGAATTTGGTTTGCTGGTGCCGGAACGATTGTTACCGTATTTTCGGTGTTAATGCTTGCTGGTTTTAATAATACTGCTTTTTATCCTTCAACTTTTGATTTGCAAAGTTCGCTCACCATTCACAATGCATCATCGAGTGAATATACTTTGACTGCAATGAGTTGGGTGTCGTTGCTGGTGCCATTTGTGATAGCTTATATCTGGTATACGTGGAAATTGATGAGTAAGAAAAAAGTAAGTGAAGAGGATATTGAAAATGATACCATGGCTTATTAATAACGGGAATAAAAAAATTATGATATGAATTATTTAGAATCAATATTATGGCTTATCAGCTGGCCAGTGCTTATTATAGTAAGCTATCAGCTGGTCAAATACTTTTTAAAAAAATTAAAGTTTTTGTAAATATTGAGATGCAGCCGGCCAATTTTATTTGTTTAAATAGAAATTAGAAGAATAGTTTTTCAAGAGCCGAAAAATTAGCCTGGCTACATTTTTTCAATGAAATTTATTGCTATTAAATCCACTTGAAAACAGAAATATAGATACAATGTTGTGTAGATTGTGTTATGTAGACACTGCTAAACTAACATTAACTAAAATTTAACTATTAAAAAATAATAAAATGGAAAATTCAAATGAAAAAAAAGGAATGCCCCTATTGGGAGATAACTTTCCTGAAATGACAGTACAAACGACACGTGGAAAATTAAATTTGCCCTCACATTACAAAGGGAAATGGTTTGTTTTATTTAGCCATCCGGCAGACTTTACGCCTGTGTGTACTACTGAGTTTATTGCTTTCCAGCAAAGATATGACAAATTTAGGGCTCTTAATTGTGAATTAATTGGACTCAGTGTCGATCAGGTATTTGCACATATTAAATGGGAAGAATGGATAAAAGATAATATGAATGTGGAGATTGAATTTCCAATAATTGCTGATACAGGAAAGGTGGCTGAAACCCTTGGGATAATCCATCCGGGTAAAGGAACAAATACCGTAAGAGCTGTATTTATTGTTGATACAGATGCTAAACTTAGAATCATGCTATATTACCCTCAAGAATTGGGAAGAAATATGGATGAAATATTAAGGGCGGTAGAAGCCATGCAGATCTCTGACAAAAATAAAGTGGCGATGCCAGCCAATTGGCCCAATAATGAAATCTTGAAGGATCATGTTATCATTCCTCCTGCTACAGATGTAAAAACTGCACAGGAAAGAAAAAGTAGAGCTAAGGATGGAGAATTTGAATGTTTTGACTGGTGGTTTTGTCATAAAAAATTAATGTAAACTCTAGAAGTACTACTTTACGTTAGTAACTGGGTGATTTTCTATTGTTCTAACAATAACCAGCTTCATTTTCTTGATGAGGCTGGCTATTGGAATGATTAGTTATTTAGTAAGGTTTTAATTTAAAAAAACTAGTTGAACTGTAATGAATTTGACCCCTAGCATATCAAAACGCAATTTTAATTCGCTGCTCTGGCATGCGGGATTTTTGGCCCTTGCACAAAACTTCATCGATGTGGATACCATTGTCCCAGCGATGATGGTAGATGCCGGAGGTACAGCCATTCATATTGGCATTCTGACAGCTATTATGCTAGGCGGGTCGAGTTTCACACAATTGATCTTCGCCCCGTTTATCAGTAATTATTTCTTTAAGAAAAAATTCCTTTTACTGGGAATTAATTCAAGGATTGTTGCATTGCTTGTGCTGGGAGTAATTCTCTACTATTCATCCAGGTTTGAGGGGAATTATGAAATGATCCTGATCTTTTTGCTGATCACGATCTTTTCTGTCGGAGGTGCATTTGCCAACATCAGCTATACTGATATCCTGGGTAAATCGCTTTTTACAGAATCCAGAAAATCATTTTTGTCGATCAAGCTGGTTGTTACAGGTATTATTCTGGTCAGTTCTGTTTTTGCGGCGAGATACGTGCTTTCAATTGAAAACTATCCGATAAATAATTCCTATATTTTCTTTATCGGGTTTTTGGCTCTAGCAGTTGCTTCTTTGGGTTTCTGGAATTTGAGAGAAGTAGTTCCTTCAAAATTACAAGTTAAAGGCCCAAGACATTTTTCTCAGATAATAAGAAGTGAATTGAGACAAAACAAAAAACTGGGCTATTTTTTAGGATTCATTAATACCATGGGGATCAGTACAGCTTTATTACCGTTTATTATTTTGTATGCCAAGGATTTTATTGATTTACAAGCTGAAAATACCGGTAATTATTTGTTGTTTAAAGTGATTGGAAGTGTTATAACCGGATTGTTGTTGTTTAGCCTTTCCGGGAAATTCAAATACCGCTTCTTACTGTATCTGAATACAAGTCTTGCGATTGTGATACCATCAATCATTTTACTTTTACCCGGAATCCCACCATTCTACCTCGTGTTTTTTATCGGGGGAATTATCTTTGCAACCTATAGTATTACTATGAATGGGGTACTGCTGGAAGTATCTGGTACGAGTAACCGCGCACTTTATACAGGCATTGCAGGAGCAGGGAA
>JASJGS010000092.1:0-10826 GCA_033791445.1 Bacteroidales bacterium
CAGGTGGTATGTAGCGTCGTCTGGGATTTGCACTGGCAATCATTAATGAGCCGAAAATTATAATCTTCGATGAGCCAACTACCGGACTTGATGCTGTAGAAAGAATACGATTTTTGAATTTACTGTCAACCATAAGTACACAGGATGTAATCATCATATTATCTACACACATTGTAGGTGATATTTCAAGTACCTGTAATAATATGGCCTTACTAAACAATGGAGAACTGGCCTATGCTGGTTCACCTGATGAACTGATAAGACAGGCTGAAGGAAATGTCTGGTTAATAAAGGCGAGTGAAAAAGAATATTGGGAGATCAATGAGAAATTTCCGGTAATTTCAACCATTCCATCTAAAGATGGCTGGGAAATTCAGGTAGTAGCTAATACAATAGGAAATTATAAAGGGATTAAAATTGATCCCAACCTGGAGCATGCTTATATTTACTTTATGGAAAGTAAATCAGCTTAAAAGAAACCAACAATTATGGCCTCTTTCTTTTATATACAAACAATTGCAAAATTTGAGGCAAAAACTTTAATTAGAAGCTGGTTTTTTAGAATTTTTGCGGCCCTATCCCTTGTAGTTCTATTCTTCTTCAACCTTGTAATGCAAACGGAAATAGAGAGGGAGTGGGATTTTCTGGCTATCCCCTCAGGGATACCTTACGGCAATATTTTCATGTTGAATATTGCCCAGGCCATTATAGCAGTGTTCCTGGCGTCCGAATTTTTGCAAAGGGATAAGAAACTGGATACAACTGATGTCATTTATATCCGGCCCATGACGAATGGAGAATATGTATTGGGGAAAACCTTAGGCAACCTTTTTGTATTTCTTGGTATGAACATCCTGATCCTTTTGATGGTGCTCATTTTTAATGTTATTTCACCTGTATCTGGAGTGGATTTACCTGCCTATGCATATTATGTAGGTTTGATTAGCATTCCAACCCTAATCTTTATTTTGGGCTTGTCGTTTTTAACCATGAGCCTTGTAAGAAACCAGGCGGTTACTTTCGTTCTACTTCTTGGGTACATTGCCACCACCCTGTTTTACCTGCAAGATAAAGTAAACTATATATTTGATTATATGGCCTTTAGTCTACCTTTAATGAAATCTGATTTCGTTGGTTTTAGTAACATAAATGAAATATTAATTCATCGTGGAATATATCTCTTCCTGGGGCTTGGGTTTATTTTCATTACCATTCTCATGTTAAAACGCTTACCTCAGTCACGCTGGTTCACAAGCTTATCTATATTCCTTTCCATTGTATTTATTAGCATGGGCTCTTACCTTGCTTACATACATCTAAACCGTTTCAATCTAAATGAAAAGGCAAGAGAAAACTACCTGGCTGTGAATGATGAACTTGTTGGTCAACCGATAGTAAATATCCTTCGTCATCATATCGAATTGAAGCATAGCGATGAGGCTATTACAGCCATTTCAAAAATATGCGTACAGAATAATAATAATGAAGCCTTAAGTGAGCTGGTATTTACATTAAATCCCAATTTGTTGATTCAGAATATAAGCCATTCAGGTAAAACAATCCAATTTCAAAGAAACTTACATATCATTAAAGTTTTTCCTGACCCAGTTCTAAGCCCTTCTGACACAATATCTCTTACCATAGAATACGAGGGAGGAATAGATGAATCATTCTGTTACCTTGATATAGATAAAAAGACCTTAAGCAGAAGGAATTCTGTAGCTTTATTCAATATCAATAAAAAATATGGATTCATAGACAAAAATTTTGTTCTCTTAATTCCTGAGGCTTCCTGGTACCCAACAAGTGGACCAACCTATAGTTCTAAAAATCCTGTAGGGCCAAATCAGCAGTTTATAAACTTTAGCCTTGATGTTACTACCTATGATAGTTTAATACCTATTTCACAAGGTGCATATGAAAAAACTGGTTCTAAATACCAATTTCGACCAGAATATCCATTATTGGGAATCTCTGTTATAATTGGTGATTATCAGAGAAAAGAGGCAACAATCGACAGTACGTCTTTTGGTATTGTTTATAAAACGGGACATGATTTCTTTTCAGATGCGTTAACAGAACTCAATGATACGGTAATAAATATTGTATCTGATCGGTTCAGCGATTACAAAAGGAATATTAACTTACAATATCCCTTTCAAAGGTTTAGCCTTGTTGAAGTTCCTATTCAGTTTTACACATACAGCCATATCTGGAAGGGAGGCTTTGAACAAGTTCAACCTGAAATTGTATTCTTTCCGGAAAAAGGAATGCCAATCAGGGAATCTGATCTTGTGGGAAGTGTGAAACGCAGTAAAAGGAGATCCAGATGGTCGAATGAAAAACTTACAGATAAAGAATATGAAGTAAGAGCTATAAATAATTTTTGTGCTGTTTTTACCAAAGATCAGGGGAATCCGGATTGGAGCCGCTCAGAAAGGGGAGAATTTCAGCCACTTGAAACGCCCAATCCTTATAATATTTACTCAAATTTTTATGGATATACAAACTATCTTGATTCTAAGGCATGGCCAATAATTAACCGGATTTTGGAATCATATCTACAGGCCACCAGCTATAATCAAGAGAATTCCTGGATGAGACGATATTCAGGAATTAGTGAAAATGAAAGGGCAAACATTGCCCTCCAAAGCCACAGTTTTGAGCAGCTGTTAGAGGACCAGGAGCAAAATCAAATTATTGACAATATTATCAAATTAAAAGGGGATGTGTTGTTTTCAATAATACGCTCAAAAGCAGGCAAAAAGGAGTTTGATGATTTTTTATATTCGATGGTCGAAGAAAACCGATATCGAAAAATTCAATTCAGTGATTTCAATACCAGCTTAATTGACAACTTTGGAATTGACCTTAGTGAGTCAATGGAAAAATGGTTCAATAGTATTGACCTCCCGGGATATTTGTTTAGCCAGCCTACTGCAACTAAAGTAAAACTGGGAGAAATGATAAAAACCAAGGTCCAGTTTAAAGTTACAAATGCTGAGAATACCGATGGTATAATAAAAATTATCTTCCGATTGAGTGATAGAGGTGGCAGGGCTCAAGACAATGGCTCTTTTCAGGATGATAATATCGTAAATAAGGTTCTTTTCCTGGAAGCCAACCAAACCAAAGAAGTAAGTTATCTATTAGATGATGACCCAAGATCGATGACACTAAACACGCTAACATCCAAGAATATTCCAGTTGAAATTGAAAGATCATTCAGTAAAATTGAGGAAAATTATAAAGCAATAGCTATTGAGCAAGAAGTAATTGTTTCTGATCCAGTATCCCTCTTACAGGAGAATGAGATAATTATAGACAACGAGGACCCCTTATTTTCTGTACAGGAGCCATCTGCACAAGGATTATTGATAAAGTTATTGCAATCAGATGACTTAGAGGGAGATAAGTATTCAGGCTTTCGAGGGTGGCGCCCACCTTTTAATTGGATATCAACTACAAATTCATCTTTTTATGGAAAATACATCAGGTCATCATCTTATGTAAAATCCGGAACCGGAGATCGGATAGCCATATGGAAAGCCCCATTGATAGGTAGCGAAATATACGATGTGTACTATTACATTGATTATCAACAACAAAACGATTACAAAAACACGGGTGATCCGGGTCAATATCAATTTATTATTCACCACGATGATGGCACAGATGATCCATCACTATCTATAAAAGATTCTGAACCAGGATGGAACCACCTTGGATCATACTACTTCTCAGGTGATACGGCAGTAGTTGAATTATCAAACAAAACAAAAGGACGACTGGTAATTGCTGATGCAATAAAACTGGTTAAACAGTAAATTGTAAATTAATAAATCATGTTTTTTAGAATACAACGATATAATAAATTGCCATGAAATATCTAAAAAGAAAGTACCTGTTAATGGCCACCCTATTATCCTTGTTTTGGCCTGGGATCGATGTCATTTCTCAGACACTGATTACTCTTGAAAGATCAATTGAGATTGCTGGAGTTAACAGTCCTGATATGAAAAGGTCTATGTTAAATCTGGAACGGTATGATGAAACGCTAAAGGCACAGAGAGCCTCTTTAAAGTCAAAATTTTACTTGAATGTGGCCCCTATTACTTATAGTCAAACCAGAGATTTTGACAACAGATTCTCAAGCTGGTATACCAACGATATTATTGAATCTTATGGAACATTACGTATAGACCAGCCCATTTTGCCAACAGATGGAACCATATCATTGGTAAACCGCTTTGGTTGGCAAAAAAGCACATCAGACTATCAGGGTGAAGTTACTAAGAATCAGGCATTTACAAACAACCTGTCACTGGTATATAATCAGCCTTTGTTTACATATAACAGAACCAAGCTTGAACTTCAAGAAATAGAGTTAGATTATGAAAATGCCTATATTAGCTATTCGCTTCAAAAACTGAATCTGGAAAAAAATGTCACCCAGTTTTTCTATAATGTATACATGGCAAAACTAAATCTGGAAATTTCCACATCCGAACTTGAAAACACACAGCATAGCTATGAAATTATTAAAAACAAGGTGGATGCCGGTTTGGCTGCAATGGAAGAATTATACCAGGCCGAAGTCAACCTTGCAACAGCCAAATCGAGCTTGCAAAATAATGAAGTTTCCCTGGCCAATGCAAAAGATGAGTTCATTCGATTTCTAGGGATGGATCTGTATGAAGAGATTTCAATAATGGGGGATATTTCTGAAAAACCGGTGAGTGTTAACTTAGCGAAAGCAGTGGAACACGGACTCAACTCTAGAATGGAATTAAGGCAACGAGAAATAGATATAGAAACCTCTCAATTTCAATTGATTCGTACTAAGTCATTAACAGAGTTTCGGGGAGATGTACAACTATCCATTGGAATCTTTGGGGAAAATGAAAAACTCAGTAATATATATGAAAATCCCACAAGTAGCCCCAGAGTGGCTATAGCTTTTAATATTCCCATTTTTGACTGGGGAGAAAAGAAAGCACGCATAAAAGCACAGGAAGCGGTAATTGCCTCAACAGAACTAAATTATGATGAACAGAGAAAACAAATTATTATTGATATTAGAAAGGTATACAGGAATCTGCTGAACCAGCAAAATCAAATTGAAATTGCCCGGCAAAATGAAAAAAATGCCCAGTTGACCTATGAGATCAATCTTGAAAGATATCAAAACGGGGATTTAACAGGTATGGATCTGAACCTTTATCAAACTCAGCTTTCAGAAAAGAAAATAGCTTATGCTCAAACGCTAATTAATTATAAGATAGAGTTGTTAAACATGAAAATTCAATCTCTCTATGATTTTGAAACAGATTCGCCCATTATTCCAGCCGAATTGTTTGAGAATATAGTCCAATAATCTGCATATAAAAATTTAAAACTAAATACAATGAAATTCCTATCTAGACTGACAGCACTAACTTTGATTCTTTTATCCTTGATGAATTGCAACCGGCCAGAGGAAAATGTTGATACAGAACTTGCCGTTCCAGTATCTATTATGGAAATAAAACTCCAATCTATTGAAAAATATATAAATACAACTGGTACCGTGTTTGCAACTCAGGAGACTGAACTGAAGTCAGAAATTGCCGGCAATTATTTATTATCCAAAAATCCTTCCACGGGCAGGTCTTTCAAACTTGGTGACAGGGTGAAAGAAGGTCAGGTTATTGTTCAGCTCAAGGATAAAGAGTATGAAAACAATATTGCCATTGAATCAAAGAGATTAAACCAGGAAATTTCAGAACAGGAATTCAGCAAACAGGAGTCCCTTCATAAAAAAGGTGGGGTTACCTTACGGGAATTGCGAAATTCTGAGGTTTCTTATATCAATGCCAAATATGAATACGAAAATGCCTTATTGCGATTGGAAAAACTCCAGATTAAAGCACCATTTTCTGGTGTAATAGTTGATCTTCCTTACAATACTCCTGGTACAAGGATTACTGCCGGCCAATCAATGGTAAAATTAATGGATTACAAGAAATTGTATATGGAAATCAATCTTCCGGAAAAAAACATTCAGGAAGCGCAGCTAAATCAGGAAGTCATGATTACTAACTACAGTCTCCCAGACGATACGCTTTCTGGACGCATTTCGGAACTCTCTCCAGTAATAAGTACTGAAACCCGCACTTTTAAGGGAAAACTGCTTATCGATAATCCTGAACTAAAATTGAGACCAGGGATGTTTGTAAAAGCGGATATAATAGTAGACCACAAGGACAGCACTGTTGTTATCCCAAAAAACCTGATTCTTTCCAGCTCAAGTGGGAACCGTGTGTTTATAGTGGACCAGGGAACAGCCTACGAAAAGAAAATTGATATTGGGCTGGATAATCTAGAAGAAGCAGAAATAATTAAAGGTTTGGAAGTGAATGAAAAATTGGTAATCAAAGGATATGAAACTCTTCGTGACAGATCTAAGGTAAAGGTAATTAAGTAAATATATGTATGCTATGAATTTTTTATTTAGCAGATCAATAAGACAATGAAAAAACTAACTCAATTTTCTGTCAATTATCCTGTAACTATACTCATGATAGTTTTTGGCATTGTCTTGCTTGGAATTATATCATATGATAAACTGGGTATTGATCTATTTCCTGATTTGAATAATCCCCGGATATTCGTTGAGATCATGTCCGGCGATCGACCACCCGAAGAGATAGAAAAACAATATGTTGAAAAAATCGAGGCACTAGCAATTCGTCAAAAAGATGTTTTAGAAGTTTCCTCCATTTCACGTGTCGGCTCTGCACAAATAACAGTTGAGTACGGTTGGAACAAAGATATGGATGAGGCCTTTCTCGATATCCAGAAAGCATTGAACACCTTCAGCCAGAATACTGAAATAGATGAAATTAACATCACTCAACATGACCCCAATTCTTCGCCAGTTATACTTATTGGCCTTACCCATGAATACATTGAGGACATGAATGAGCTGCGTAAAGTAACTGAAAATTATATTCGCAACGAGTTAATCAGATTGGAAGGGATTGCTGATGTAAAACTTTCTGGTTACGAGGAGAAGGAAGTCATAATTTCGACCTCCAATTATTCCCTTGAAGCATTCAATTTGACTATGGCCGACCTGAAGCAGCAAATACAAGGGTTTAATCAAACCCTTACCGGGGGAACGGTCAATGAAATGGGCTTGCAATATATTGTGAAAGGTGTCAGTCTACTGGAGAATATTGAAGATTTTGAAAATATAATAGTAGGCTATAAATCCGTCGAGTTAATTGACCCACAAAATCAAACCCTTAAATCAGAAAAAGCCCCAATATTCCTTAGGGAAGTAGCTAAAGTTGAATTTGCCAATAAGGAGCCTTTGAATATTGTAAGGATGAACGGGAAACGATGTGTTGGACTATCCATTTATAAAGAAACCCAGTACAACACAGTTAAGGCTGTAGAGCAAGTAAATAATGCTCTGGAAGATATAGAAAAAGCACTACCTGGTTATAAGCTTACCATTGTCTCTAACCAGGGTAGTTTTATAACCAGCGCCATTCGCGAGGTAAAACAGACTGCCTTGGTAGGGATCCTTATAGCTGTTTTTGTTCTTTTTATATTCCTTAGAAGAATAGGCACAACTGCAATAATAAGTGTAGCTATCCCTATTTCAATTGTCGCCACATTCAACCTCATGTATTTTAACAATCTCACTATCAACATTATGACCTTAGGGGGACTGGCTCTTGGTGCCGGGATGCTAGTGGACAATGCCATTATTGTAATGGAAAATATTTTCAGAAATCATGAATCTGGAATGAATGCTAAAGAAGCGGCAATAACGGGGGCTGCACAGGTGGGTGGAGCCATAACCTCTTCTACAATTACCACCATCGTAGTGTTTCTTCCAATTATATACCTGCATGGAGCATCCGGGGAATTGTTTAAAGATGAAGCCTGGACCGTGGCCTTTTCATTAATTTCTTCCTTATTGGTCGCCATCTTCCTTATCCCCATGTTGTATCATCAGGTATTTAAACATAAGAAGGCTCCCCCCTACCTCAAATCATTGAAGTTTAATGCTTATGGAAGTTTTCTTGAGAGAATATTGAAATACAAATGGGTAGTAATTGTTGTGGCATTTTCCCTTATAGTGCTTTCTGCCCGCCTGGTACCAATTATAGGTACAGAATTTATGCCACGTACGGATGTTCGTGAATTTGATATTGAAATAAGTTTACCGGAGGGAACCAAACTGGAAAGAACTTCTTCAACCCTGAGTAGTATTGAAGTAATAGTTAATAATTTATTTGAGGAGGAAATTGAATCCTTATACAGCCATACCGGCCCAAGTTCTGATTTATCAGGAGACGATCAGGCCATCTTCAAAGGAGAGAATACTGGATCTTTAAAAGTTACTTTAAAGAAAGATGCACGTTTTACATCAAACCAGGTTATTGCAGCAATTGATGAGTTTATTGGTCAAATTCCAGGTATGGAAGTAAACTATATGCAAGATGAAATGGCTCTTAAGAACATATTAGGTACCGATGAGGCTCCTATTGTGGTCGAGGTACAAGGTGATGACCTTGAAATAATAGATCAACTAACTATCGAGGTTGAAAACCAAATGAAAGACATTGCTGGAATCTATAATTTAAGAACCTCTATTGAAGAAGGATCTCCTGAAGTGGAAGTTATTATTGACAGATTAAGGGCAGGTATGTACCAGATGGATATCAATAGTATAGTGGATCAAATAAGTAACAGGTTGGAAGGTGAAGATGCAGGTAAAATGGAAAACCAGGGTGAACTGCAGGATATAACTATCAGGCTACCTGAAGAGGGTCTTTCATCATTTATGGATATGACTATTAAAAATGGAGATCAACTTATTAGACTTGATGAAATTTCACATATCCGGTCTTCCGTATCACCAAAAGAAATTTTTAGGAGAAACCAAAGCCGCATCAGTAAAGTAATGGCTGATGTCGATAAGAATATTCCACTCAGTCGGATCTCTGGTACCTTAGAGACAAGCCTGAATGAAATTATCCTTCCGGGCGCCTACAAAATCAACATAGCTGGAGAAGAAAAAAAACGCAAGCAGTCTATGCAAAGCCTGACTTTTGCTCTGCTTTTGTCTATCGTACTGGTTTATATGGTAATGGCATCCCAGTTTGAATCATTGATTTATCCTTTTGCAATTTTGCTAACAATTCCACTGGCAGTGGTTGGAACAGTTTTACTATTTTATTTCTTGAATCGTTCCTTCAGTATTATGGCCATTATTGGGATTATTATGCTGGTGGGGATAGCCGTAAATGATTCAATTATTCTGGTAGATCGAATTAACCAGCTTAAACAGGAAGGCTTGGATAGAACGCTGGCAATTATTACAGCTGCAAAACAGCGGATCAGACCCATAATCATGACGAGTCTTACAACTGTTCTGGCACTCTTGCCTCTAACCATAGGATTTGGAGAAAGTGCGGCGTTGCGCTCACCCATGGCACTGGCTGTGATTGGAGGGCTAGTTACTTCCACCCTGCTCACTTTAGTTGTAATTCCATGTGTATATGATATCCTGGATCGATTTAAGTCACTTATTTCAGGTTCTGAATAAATAAATTTTGTAAACTATATATGAATTTCTTGATTCACAGAAAGGTATTGATTAGTATGCTATTTATAGGACTAAGTCTTATGGGCTATGTATCCTATAAAAATCTTTCTGTTGAATTATTCCCAAATGCTGAGCTTCCTATACTTTATGTTCAGGTAAACTCATTAACCGAATCGGACCCAACATATATGGAGAACCAGGTGGTTGTACCCTTGGAGGGAACCATTGGGACTATGGAGGGTGTTGAAAGTATTGAATCCTTCATTAACCCACAGCAGGCAAGCATATTAGTAACATTCAAAAAGAATGTAAATTTCAAATATGCCTATTTGAGGTTACAGGAAAAAATAAATAATATTAAATCATCCCTACCTGAAAATTTCATTGTTACTGTAACAAAAATTGATTTGCAACAGATGGCAAATCAGTTTATGGAGCTTCAAATTAGAGGCAGTGGTGGAGTGGATAGAGTACGGAGCTTTGCTGACCTGAAAATAAAACCCAAACTTGAAAATATTGATGGAGTGGCCGGGGTAAATATATTTGGAGGCAGGCAAAAAACCATCGAAATTCAGCTAGACATGAATGCTTTGGAGGCATATAATATTTCACCTTCTCAAATCAGGGCAGCCTTGAATCAAAATTCAAGAAACCGCACTTTTGTTGGATTTCTTCATGAATCACAGAAGAAATATTTTGTTCATGTATCAGCTGAGTACAGTAAGATTAGTGACATTGAAAATATTGTTCTGGCTCCGGGTCCCATACTTTTACGTGATGTGGCCAAAGTTTTCTTCGGAGTAAAGGAAATGTCAACCCTAAGCCGTGTAAATGGAAAAGATGCTGTTACCGTGCTGCTAGTCAACGATTCTCAGGCCAACTTAATTGATCTCTCTAAAAATACCCGTGAAGTAATTAAGGAATTAAATAAAAATCTGCAGGCTGCCGACATTGAAATTATTATCCAGAATGATGCTGCAGAGCTAATGGAAAAAAATATCAACCAGATAATTAACCTGGCAATTATAGGTGGTGTGCTGGCTGTTTTCTTACTCTGGATATTTTTAAAAAACCTTAGAATTGTTTCATTTATCGCCATTTCAATTCCTATTTCTGTTTATGCAGCTTTTAATTTTTTCTATTGGAATGATATTACTTTAAATACACTCACCCTTGTTGGAATTGCTCTAGCGATTGGTATGCTTTTGGATAATAGTGT
>JASJGS010000093.1:0-6675 GCA_033791445.1 Bacteroidales bacterium
CCATGACTTTATGAAAAGTCTGGAAGGGGTTAAAGAACTGCAGGAATCAACTTTAACGAAAAAGGTTACTGAAAAGCAAGTTGAAAGAATTGTTGGTGCTTATGAAGCTGCTGAGAAACGGATTATTTTTCTTGACTATGATGGAACACTTGCTGGATTTAAAAAAAATCCGGAAGACGCTAAACCTGATGAAGAACTCTATGGTATTTTAAAAGGGCTCGCCTCCGATCCAAAGAATACACTGGTTATAATTAGTGGAAGAGATAAGGATACTCTGGGTAGGTGGTTTAACGGTCCATGGGATATCCATTTTGTTGCAGAACATGGTGTATGGAATAGGGAACCAGGCGGAGAGTGGTATATGAATGAGCAGATTGATAATGAATGGAAGAACTCAATCCGTCCTTTACTTGAGTATTATGTTGATCAAACACCATATTCCTTTATTGAGGATAAGAATTTCTCTTTGGTATGGCATTATCGTAAATCTGATCCTGACCTGGGAGTTCAACGAGCATGGGAACTCAAGGATGAATTAAGAATCCTTACATCCAATTTGAATTTGGAAATAATGGATGGGGATAAGGTTCTTGAAATTAAATACTCAGGTATCAATAAGGGAAGGGCTGCCCTAAACAAAATGGGGGATGAAGAATTTGACTTTATTTTAGCAATTGGGGATGACTGGACCGATGAGTATACTTTTGACGCCCTGCCTGAGGATGCATTTACAATAAAGGTTGGTACAAAGATCACCAAAGCTAATTTCTACATTGATTCTGTTCACTCAGTTAGAAATATGCTTTCGAGATTTCTAGATTAGAGCTCTCCAGTTTTACTATAATGAAAGTTTTTGGGCGATTAATTCCTGGTTGTATCTGCGGGTACCTTGGATTTTTTCTTAAATAAATTTCTGATTTTACTTCCAAAGCTCTGCTTATTTTCTTTACTTTCTTTCAGGCGTAGTTCACGCTCAAGAAGACGTTGTTCTTTTTTAATTTCGCGGATAGAATCGTTTCTGACTTTTCTGCTAAAAATCTTATCAAAGAAACTTATTTCCGGATCAGTTCTGGAATAATCTACACAATCCATTTTTTCTTGAAGGTGAGCCGGCAGAAGTGGGAAATATCCGGCTGTATACACCTGGTTCTTTCGGCTATTTTCCAGTTTTCTAAAAAAACTTCCAACCATAGGAAGTGCCATATAGGCCCCTTGTCCTAAAGCTGTGGTTCTAAAATGTATGGAGGGGTTTTCTGCTCCTACCCAGCATCCAGCAAGAATATGTGGTGTAAAACCTATAAACCATCCATCAGCGTTGTCCTGAGTTGTTCCTGTTTTCCCAGCAAGGTCACCTGTTAAGCCATAAACGGTGCGGAGTGATCTGGCAGTCCCTGTGTCCACCACCTCTTTCAACATATGAATCATCATAAGACTTGTTTCATGGTCTATAATTGGCCTGGATTCCGATGCTGGTTTATTCTCATAAATTATATTTCCATCATGATCTTCGATTTTTAGTAAGCCGATAGGTTTTTTCGGCCTTCCATCCCGAATGAAAGTAGTATATGCATTTAGCATTTCCATGAGTGAAATTTCTGCTGCCCCAAGGGCTATGGAAGGAACTTCCGGAATATCAGAAGTTATCCCCATTTCCTTTGCCATAGAAATGACTGGATCAATACCTGTTTCCTGGATAATTTTAGCAGTAATTGTATTTACGGAATAGGCCAATCCTCCTTTTAAGGAATAATAGCCTTCATAATTTCCATCTGAATTGGCAGGAGACCAATCATCATACTCCTCATATATACGTCTTTCATTTGAGATGAATTCACATGGATCCATTCCCTGTTCAAGAGCGGTGGCATATACTATGGGCTTAAATGTAGATCCAACCTGCCGCCTTGAGGTCACATGGTCATATTGAAAATACTTGTGATTAATCCCACCAATCCAGGCCAGGATTTGCCCAGAGTAAGGATCAATGGCCAGGAATCCGGTATGAAGCGTAAGCAAGTTCTGCCTAATTGAATCAAGGGGACTTATTAACTTCTCTTTTTTTGTTTCAGCTTTTCCATGAGGAATGCTAATAGGCTTATCTAGCTCTTCCATTATTGCATCCTCAGAAAGTCCTTTTGCTAATAAATCCTGATATCTTTTACTATCCTTTACTGCATCAGAAAACAGCGTTGATGTATTATCCCATGGAGTTTTATCTTTCCAATGGAAATTGAATTCTTTTTGCAATCGAGTCATATGCTGTTTAACTGATTCTTCAGCGTATGCCTGTAAGCTTGAATTAATGGTAGTATATATTTTAAGTCCTTCGGTAAAGAGATCTATGCTGTCTTCCTGAAACTCTTTTAGAATCTCCTCAACCTGGATTTTAATATAATCCCGAAAGTAGGGAGCAATACCTGTATTGTGGTCAATCTTTCTATATTTTAACTCAATTGGTTTTTCTTCCCATTCCTGTGTCTCTTGGGCTGTAAGAAATCCCTGGTCTTGCATTCGATCCAGAACAATGTTTCGCCTGGCCGTTGATTTTTCAGGATTTAACCTTGGGTTATAGGCAGTATTTGCTGCGAGCATGCCAACCAATACGGCTGCTTCAGAGGGATTTAGTTCACCCGCAGATTTACTGAAGAAACGTTGTGCTGCAGCTTCTATTCCAAAAATTTCTTCACCAAAGGGGATGGTATTCAGATACAAGTTTAAGATTTCTTCTTTGGAATACACTTTTTCAAGGCGGTTGGCAATTATGGCCTCTTTGGTTTTGTTAACAGGTAAACTCCACCATCTATTTCCAGATCTGGGAAATAAGTTTCGTGCAAGTTGCTGACTAATTGTACTACCACCTCCTTGTGCTTCATTTCTGAAAATAATGGTTTTAATCAAAACCCGGCCAAGACTGATAAAATCTATACCGCGATGCTCAAAAAAACGAGAATCTTCAGTAGAAATTAATGCGTTAATAATATTTGGTGATATATCCTTGTTGCCAATAGATAACCTATTTTCGATAAAATATCGACCCATCAATTCACCATCGGCAGAATAAACCTCAGATGCATTGTCATTTTCGATTGATTTAAGATTCTCAGTTGAGGGTAACCTGCCAAAAGCTCCTATCCAAACAAGTGATACAAATAACGCAAAGGAAAGAATGGCAATGAGAGCGAGGCTAAAAGCCAGTTTAAACCAGGAAAAGTTATTTTTTAGATTCTTTTTGGACTTTCTATGTCTTTTCTTTCCTGCCAATTGCTGATTTTATTAAGTTTTTGATTTGATCCTGGATTTGAAACTTGGTAATATAACTATTTGGGGAGAAAAATATTGTATTTCTATATTTCAAATAAGACACAAACTAAGCTTAGAATCCATCCGTCAATGCTAGTAAGATATTTCGATTTTTACAAATCATTTATTAGAACAAGGAAGAGCTTTTTTGGTGATACTATAAAGCTGGTTAAATGAAAATTAGCCAACAACTTAGAGTGATAAAATAATATAAGACTGCTAAGTGTGAATCTTTTTGTGTATTTTTGCGTTATCAAGATATTGGTATGAAACAATTTAGTGCAATATTTATTTCATTTATCTACCTGACATTTTCTATTGGACTGGTAGTGAATTTGCATTATTGCCAGGGAGAAATTGAGGAAATTGACCTGATTGTTGAAAATACTTCTTGTTGTACAGAGACAACTTCATGTTGTTCTGATATATCAGGAGATGAAGAAGATCAGTGTTGTAGCGAGATTCAACATTATTTTCAGGTTGTTCCTGAAATCTTAGTCAAGGAGCAAACTAAATTATTATTTCCTCATAATGAAATTACCCTTTTTCAAAAAGATCTTTTAATTTCTCAGCAGGTTCCATCTTACAACCCTATCGTTATAAAGGGATTTGATGAGCTGCTTGAATTGCACAATGAACCGCTCTGGGTAGTGCATTGTGCCTTTACATTCTACGGATAGTTTTTTTTATTTGTTTTTTGTTTAACAAAGCTCTTTGTTGAACAGATTTCTTATTTACTAATCATTAAAAACTATTTGAAATGAAAAATCATAGATATTTTATAATCATACTGATGGCCATGTTTATAATAAGTGTAAACCTGTTTGGCCAGGAAAAATCAAGTAAAGTTAAAACCGAGAGTTTTGAAGTAGATGGCGTTTGTGGAATGTGTAAGGACCGCATTGAAAATGCAGCCCTAATTAAAGGTGTGAAACTTGCTACCTGGGATAAGGATACACACATGTTAAAAGTAGTGTATAAACCAGAGAAAGTTAGTATTGAGGATATTCATAAAGCCGTTGCTGAGGCTGGTCATGAGACTAAAAAGGTTAAAGCTAATATGGATAACTACAATAAATTACCTGATTGCTGCAAGTATAAAGATGGAGCGGTAAAACACTAAGACTTGAACCATGAAACGGCAAAGAAACGGTATTCTAATTATACTCCTGTTATTTTTCCCATACATGTTAGTAGGGCAGGAGAATAATTCCAGGAACATACGAGGGAAAGTTCTTGAAGATCATGAAGGGCATAAACATCCTTTACCAGGGGCAAGTGTTTACTGGCTTGGTACATCTACAGGAACAGCAACCAATGAAGATGGTGAGTTTAAATTGAAGCGTGTACCTGAAAACTCATTATTGGTTATCAGTTTTATAGGTTTCAAAACCGATACGATTGATGTCTCAGCAGAAAAGGAAATTTCCGTAGAATTGCAAAGTTCAGCTGATCTGGAGGAAGTTGAGGTTGTTAGGCGACAGAAGAGTTCGCATATCAGTATGCTTGAAGCACAAAAAGTTGAGGTGATAAGCGAAAAAGAGCTTCTAAAAGCTGCCTGCTGTAATTTAAGTGAAAGTTTTGAAACCAACCCATCTGTTGATGTTAGTTTTACTGATGCGATAACAGGAACCAGACAGATTCAAATGTTGGGACTGGCTGGTCCGTATACTCAGATTACCCGGGAGAATATGCCGGATATAAGAGGCTTCTCTTCGATTTATGGTCTTACATTTACTCCAGGTACCTGGGTAGATGCAATTCAACTTATTAAGGGTACAGGCTCTGTGATAAATGGTTATGAGAGTATTGCCGGACAAATAAATGTTGACCTGAGAAATCCGGCTACCATGGATAAATTGTATCTGAATGTATATGGGAACGAAAAGGGCCGAATCGAGGCCAATGCCAATATAGGTATTGACGTGACTGATAAGCTGGGAACGGGAATTATGTTGCATGTAAACAACAGCAGCATTAAACACGATAGGAATAATGATGGTTTCATGGATAGTCCACTTTCTCAGCAATATATATTTCTGAATAGATGGGAATTATACAGTGATAAGGGCCTTCACTTTCAGGTGGGTATTAAGGGAACCTTTATTACAAAAAATGGTGGGCAGGTTGATTTTAACCCTGATACCGACGAGGGTACAACAAATGCCTGGGGTATGCATATGGGAATTCAAAGGATGGAGGCCTGGGCGAAATTGGGAAAAGTAAACCAGGAGAAACCCTGGCAAAGTGTTGGTTTCCAGGTTTCTGGTGTGACACATAAACAGGATTCCTATTTTGGCCTAACAAATTATGATGCTTCTCAGAATTCATTTTACGCTAACTTGTTGTATCAAAGTATCCTGGGTAATACAAATCATAAGTTTAAGACTGGTTTAAGCTTTCAATACGACAATTATGGTGAAATACTTAACCAGAACAATTACGATAGGGTGGAGGCGGTACCGGGAACTTTTTTTGAGTATGCATATAGCAGTTCAGATAAGTTCAACCTTGTAGCCGGAGCTCGTATAGATTATCATAACCTGTATGGTTTATTCTATTCTGGCAGGCTTCATTTGCGATATGCTCTTGCAAAAAGAACAATTTTAAGAGCTTCTGTAGGAAATGGGCATCGGACTGCGAACATTTTTTCAGAGAATAGTGGACTTTTTGCAAGCTCACGACAATTTATTGTTTCAGGTGATGGTAGCAAGAAGCCATATGGCCTGGATCAGGAATCTGCCTGGAATTTTGGGCTCAGTTTATCTCAGCATTTTACACTTGATTACAGGGAGGGTATTGTTAGTGCTGATTTTTTCAGAACAGAGTTTGTAAATCAGGTGGTGGTTGATTTGGATCAATCTACCCAGGAAGTAAACTTTTATAATCTGGATGGTAGCTCTTTTTCAAACAGTTTTCAGGTTCAGCTAGATTATGAACTTATAAAAAGACTTGATATGCGCGTTGCCTACCGTTGGTACGATGTGAAAACAAGTTATAGTGGTGAATTGTTAAATAAACCACTTGTAGCAAAAAATAGGGCTTTTATTAATCTGGCCTATGAAACTCGGAATCATTGGAAATTTGATTATACTTTAAACTGGCAGGATCATAAACGGATTCCCAATACCTCAGAAAATCCTGAACAATATCGATTGGAAGATCATTCACCTCAATTTTTCATAATGAATGCCCAGATAAGTAAATCTTTCAAAGAAAAATGGGAAGTATATGTAGGGGCTGAAAATATTTTGAACTTCAAACAAACAAATCCAATTCTGGCTAGTGATGATCCGTTTGGACCTTATTTTGATGCCTCCCTGATTTGGGGACCAGTATTCGGTCGGAACATTTATTTTGGTGCCAGATTTAAAC
>JASJGS010000094.1:0-2512 GCA_033791445.1 Bacteroidales bacterium
GGGGATACAATGCGGGAAGCAAACACCTCAGAAGTATTATCCTTAAAACAAGAAAATGCTCAACTGAAAGAGGCTGTAGCAGAATTACTGCTGCAAAATCGAGTGCTTAAAAAAAGTATGAGTGGGGAAAATTCAAGCGAATGAAGTATATGCGATTTTCTCAAGCTGAAAAGATGGAAATTATCCAGATAGTTCAAAATAGTGAATTGGGTGTAAATAGGACCCTTAAAGAACTTGGCATCCATAAAAGTACTTTTTATCAATGGTATGGTAAATACCAGGATGAGGGCTATGATGGTTTAGCTCCTAAGAAACGGGCTATCAATAGTCAATGGAACAGAATACCTGATATCCATAGACAGACAGTTGTTGAAGTTGCATTGGATCTTCCTGAACTATCCCCAAGAGAATTAGCCTGTCATATTACCGATTATGTTGGATTTTTTATATCAGAGTCGAGTGTTTACAGAATATTGAAGCAAAGAGGGTTAATTACATCTCCAACACATCTTTTAATGAGGGCCGATACAGAATTTAAGGATAAAACAACCAGGGTAAATCAAATGTGGCCGACTGACTTCACCTACTTTAAGATTATTGGATGGGGTTGGTATTATCTCTCAACGGTTTTGGATGATTATAGCCGATATATTGTTTCCTGGGAACTCTGTAGCGGCATGACAAGCAAAGATGCTGAGAGATCTATTGAAAGTGCTTTACAGAGCACAGGGCTGAAAGACAACAACCCTCCAAAGTTGTTGTCTGATAATGGATCTTGTTATATCTCAAACAACTTGGCCTTTTATTTGGATAGCGTAGGAATGGATCATGTGCGAGGAGCTCCAAATCATCCTCAAACTCAGGGAAAAATTGAGCGATATCATCGTTCTATGAAGAATATCATTAAACTGGAAAATTATTACAGTCCTGAAGAATTAAAATATCGATTAAATGAATTTGTAAATTATTATAACAATAATCGGTATCATGAATCCTTACAAAATGTAACTCCAGCAGATGTGTACTTTGGAAGGGATAAGAAGATACTCCATAACAGGAATTTGATGAAACAAAAAACAATGAAAAAAAGAAAAAAATTATACCTTTTGAATAAAACAAAAGTATGACTTAACTTTATCTAAAATTATTCCGCTTTAGTTTGAAGACTTACATATCTTAACGAACATGCTGGCAAAATTCTATATTACAATTATTAAAATGACAAATAATATTTAAATTACAATAATGAAAAAATATTATAAGCTCTTCCTAAGTATCTTTTTTACGATTATATTCTTTTTAATAAAACCAATGCTTGATCTTTTTACTGATCATGCAGATGGTTTATTATCACTGCTATACAATCAAAGTCAAATTCTTGTGATAATTGGTATTTCGTGGGTTTTAATTGTATTAATAAGGACACTGAAAACAGCCTTTTTGAAGAGATTTGATATTTCCATAGAAGATAATCTTGCATCCCGAAAAGTGTATACTCAGATTAATATTCTCGAAAAGGTACTCATATTTATAATTATTCTTTTTGCATTAGGAATGGTGCTGTTATCCTTTGAAAGTATTAAGAAGATTGGAATTGGCCTATTTGCTTCCGCAGGTTTGGCTGGAATTATTATTGGTTTATCCGCTCAAAAAGTAGTTGGGTCATTATTAGCTGGAATTCAAATTGCAATTACTCAGCCTTTTAGAATTGATGATGCTGTACTTGTTGAAAATGAATGGGGTTGGATAGAGGAGATAAATCTAACTTATGTAGTGGTAAGAATTTGGGATAAACGGCGACTAGTCCTTCCAACAACTTACTTTTTAGAAAAACCATTTCAAAATTGGACAAGAACATCTGCTGATATTATAGGCTCTGTTTTTCTTTATGTTGATTATACGATCTCTTTCCAGGTACTGAGAGATGAACTTTCAAGATTATTAAATGAAAGTGAATTGTGGGACAAAAAAGTTAATGTTCTTCAAGTAACTGATTCCAAAGAATCGACTTTGGAACTCAGGATACTTGTGAGTGCTAAGAACTCCCCAACAGCATGGGACTTAAGAGTATATATTAGAGAAAAAATGATCGAATTTATTCAAAAAAATTATCCTAAAAGTTTACCAAGAACAAGAGTATTGCTTGAAAAGGAGAAAAGCACGAACGCACAACATCATGTATAATTAATGGCTGGGTTTGAAGAGTATCTGAGCTTTCTACTTCGCATCAAGTTCGATGTAACTTGACAGGAAAATGTGTTTAAGACTGCCACTACATATACACTTTACCTAATGAACAACATGCTTAAATAGTCTATGAAAATTTATATCAAATATATGGTGAGCCTTCGATGCAAGTTGATGGTAAAGGCGGAGCTTGAGAAACTTGGTATACTATATAAGACGATAGATCTTGGTATGGTAGAAACCTATGAGAATATTAATGATGAACTATGGGAAAAGTTAAAAAACAATTTGCTCAGGTCAGGTCTGGAATTGCTGGATAATAAAA
>JASJGS010000095.1:0-6527 GCA_033791445.1 Bacteroidales bacterium
GGAAAATTAAGAATAGGGTTTGATAAGCAGAATATTTTATCACATTTAAAGTATTAACTTAGCAATTTAGAAACCAGCAACTATTTAACCCCTAAAAGTAACTGGCAATGAAAATATTCGATTTGAGCCACCTGATAAATAATGAGACGACTATTTATCCAGGTTCGGTAAAACCATCCATTAAAATTACAGGCGACATTATTGAGAATGGATATTCTGAACATGAACTTACCCTGGGCACACATACAGGAACCCACGTGGATGCTCCGAGTCATATGATTTTGAATGGAAAGTCACTGGATCAATTACCATTTCAGAAATATATAGGAAAAGCTATTGTGATACCGTGTAAGGGCAGGAAAGAAATAGATGTAACATACTTAGAAACTTTTAAAGAGAAAATTTCACAGGTAAATTATATTTTATTCTACACCGGTTGGGACAAAAATTGGAAATCTTCTGATTACCTCGGTGATTACCCTACTTTAACCCCTGAAGCAACCCAATGGTTGACAGACTTCAATCTTGATGGACTGGGTTTTGATGTTATATCTGTCGATAAAGTCAAAGTTACTTATCAAATCAACCATCATACTCTCTTAAAACATGAGATACTGATCATTGAAAATCTGACCCAGCTCGACCAGCTCCCTTCAGATATCTTTACTTTTCAGTGTATTCCCCTTAAAATTGAAAATGCGGATGGCTCACCCATACGTGCCATAGCCATTGTAAATGATTAAGGCCTAAGGGTTGTTTTCTCTTATATATACCCTTTATAAGAAACTGCTAATCGCCTAAAAATCAAATTACTTATGAAATTCCGTGCAACAGGTGCATTCAGTTTGTGCATAAATAGATCCAAAGGAAAATGATAAAATGAATAATAAACCAATTGTCTTAATTGAGCTATAGATCTTCTATATATATTTCATCTTAAAGTATGTATAGCTTCTTAGTTAAAGTAATAATATAACTATTGCAAAACCAAAAATCCAAGCACTTATTTTGCCCAATCTTCCGCTCCCCTGGCAGGTTCCCACTTAGATTCAGGCTCAAAATATTCCCACAATAATTTTGAAACCTTACGAATTAATTGAAAACCCTCATTAGAATATTCCCAACTTTCGTCTTCCTGATTGTTTGTAATAATACAAAAAACATAATCCCCTGAGGGTGCATTAACCAGTACTACTTCCGATCTCGATTGATTGACAGCACCTTGCTTGGATGCTGCCTGCACATAGGGAGGAATTTGTGATAGTGACTCTCCATTCCAGTAAATATTGCACAGTACCCTGTACATTTCCTCGCTGGCATCCTTGCTCACTGCTTTACCCTCTCGAATCATCGTGACTAACCCGGACATTTCCCGCGCAGTTGTTTGCCCCCATCCATATTTTTCCCAATTCCCTCTGCGGCATGGAGTTCGAGAATTAACTCGGGTTTTGTTAAAGCCATTATCCTCCAGCCAGTTATTTATATCTACACCTGTACCTGCCAGATGCTGACACCATAGGCTTGCTGTATTATCGCTGGTAGTAATCATCAACATGACCAGCTTACTGAGGGCAATCTTTTCCCCATCTTTAAAAGAGCCCAGGATATCCTCCCCCGGATATAACAATGAATCATGATATATCTGGCCTTCATGGTAATCTAATTCTCCTGTTTCCATTTTACTAAAAAGGCTGAGCATTATCGGTACTTTTATCATACTGGCAGTGGGGAACAATTCATCTGCCCGAATAGACACCTCATGGTCAGTTGGAAAATGATGAACATAAATCCCAACATCTCCTCTAAAATCTTTTATTAGTTGATTCAGCTGATTTACCAATTCAGAGTCCGAACTTTTAGTACCAGATGGTTTGTTGTTATCTTTGTTTCCATTGGCATGAAAACTCAAACAAATCAGGAATATCAAGCCAGATATTCTGGCTAAGCATGATTGTAGAGAAATAAAACTTTTCATAATCTTTAGTTTAAAATAAAAATAAAGAACCAGAAAGCTTTTCTTCGATTAAAAGGATTCTCCAATTCTAAAGTATAATCCCCAATCTCCTTCACCAACAGCAACATCCATTCCCACGTTCATATGATTTTTGGGGAATACCAAATAGCGAAATCCTGTTCCGGCTGCAGGTAATATTTTCCCATTGTCATCTTCATTAATTGAATTAAATACTGTGGCAAAACCCAGGTAAGCAATGAATCCGATTTTCTTCCATGGATTCCATCTATATTCTCCCTGAATTGCCAGAACCTGGTCTCCCCGGTATTTTCCTTCTGAATACCCGCGAATATCGGTATTACCAACAACAAATTGTTGGTTAAAGCTTACCTCACCTATCCCAAATCCTCCATAAAACCTGGCGGCAATTACATCATGCTTTTTCCGAATAGAAAAGTAATGATTGTAGTCCAGTTCAATTTTCTGCGAAACAAACTCATTTCCGAATGCTTCTGGAAAAGAGGTGTACTTCAGGTTTGTGAAGAGCCCCTTTCGGGGGTAATATACATTGTCTCTTCTATCATATGAAAAAATCAGGCCCCAACCATTCAAATATACCTCCTGTTCAATGCCGGTGGAGTCACCAAATTCAGTAATCAATTTGGCATAAGAGTAATTTACACCTGCATAAAATCCTTTAAATACTCTGCGTTGGAACTCCAATTTAACAAAATCCAATACCGTATTGTATTTAACATAGCCCTCATAACCAGGATGATCAATAAAAAACTGAAAATTTACATTACCTGTTCCCGCAGCAAAAACAGCACGGTATCGATCTTCATGAAAATAGAATTTACTGAAAACCATGGCAAACCAGGTCTTACTGGTAGAATACATCCCAAATGCCCCTGATATAGAGGATGGTGAAATGGTGTCTTTCTTGCTTAAATTATACATGGCAATGGGGACAAAACCGGCCATAAAGCCAATACTTCGATCGTAGTTAATAAAAGGGATTGGTTTGAAGCTGAAATTCTTTTCACTTCTCTCACCTGCACTTCCACTGAAAAGGCCCTGGGCCAAGCTTACTTTTATAGTAAAGGAAAAAATTAGAACCAACAAAAAATATCGATATTTTTTTGTTTTGATCTGCTGCATAATTTAAGACCTAAGGTGTATTGTAATGACAGTAGTAGTATGCTTATTAAGCATTAAATTCTCTAAAGTATAAAGTTATCAAGTTTCCCCAAGAGTACTCATGAGTTCCTCTGAATGTTGCCAGAGTTTTTTTCCATTATTTGGATTTTCAGCCTTTTCATCAATGGGCTTTCGTTCCATTAAAAACAAATAGTCGAAGTCCATTCCTTCCATATCTTTAGATGCAGCCAGGTATACAAGGGGTTCACTGGCTTTCTGGGGAGACCGGAAAAAAATACCAAAAACAAGTCGCAACAAGGGTTTAAAGATAGCTGGAGCTTCTCGAGCAATGTTTGAATTCACCGGGCCCGGACACAAGGAAAAAACAGAAATATTTACTTTCCCTGAATTCAAACGTCTTGAGAATTCACGGGCAAGGCTTACCAGTAGCAGTTTATAGTAGCCATATAACTCAACGGTTTTCCCTATACTATGGGATTTGTACTTTCCAAAATCATCCCAATTGAAAACTTTCGGGTTTCTATGACTTTCAGAGGCCACAAAAATGATCCGTGGAAGATCAGGGCCATTGGTATTTAAACAATCGTTTTTAAGTAGTAAATTGACAAAAAGAAATTTTGCGAGGTAATTTACGGTGAACATCTGTTCCTGCCCATTCTTTGTTTTTCGACTTTTGCTTGCAACCAGGGCAGCATTGCAAATCACAATATCTAATTGGCCATACTGGTTCTTAAGTTCAGTTACAAGTTTATGGATGGAGTCAAAATCTGATAAATCAACATGATGTATAAAAACCTTTTCAGAACCAGATTTTCTTTTTACTTCTTCCATTTTATCTGGAATTCCACTTCTTACAGCCATAATGACTTCTGCACCCAGTTTTGCCAGTTCAATGGCTGTAGCCAGGCCCAAACCAGAACTGGATCCTGTAATTAAAACCTTTTTCCCCTCAAGCCTATCTGATGAATTAAGAAACCCTACCCTATCCTGTTTTTTAAACATATTAGATATGCCCGTTAAGGTAGCTCGTAGGGGACTGTTGTATTTATCTTCCTGTTCTCCCATTATTTTACAATATCACCTTAAGAGTTAAAAAACCCATAAGCTTTTATTTTTTAAACTATGATTTATTTATTCAATATTTGGAAACCTTTAGTATATCCTGATAACTCTGGTATTCAGAGGTATGCTCACTGATAAAATCTTTATCGATGCTGAAGTCATCCAGCCTATATTCATGGGTCCCATACTTTCCTTTTGGATTATTTTGCTCAGTAATTTCAAATATATTTTTAAGACCAGGACTAATTGCCCTGTTTCTTGAATGATATATTTTTTCAAGTACAGTCATACTGTTTTCAACCAGTTCACGGTAGGATACATCCAGGAACTTACTCTCATGTCCTGATTGAGACCGGTATTTCATAGCCTCTGATAACATATAACTTATTTTCTTCACCCAGTGCTTCGCTACAACATTTGGATCGACTTTGTTGCTAAACAAGGTCCTTGAATAAGAAACCATACTTAAAAAGGAGGGGATGGCATCAAGAACATTGCGATGTGTCCAGAGAAATTGAACATTTTTAAAATATTTCTGAGCCAGGTTCAGAAACTCAAGGTGGTGTGGCGATTTCAAAACCCATTGATTCCCTGGCCGTTGCCACTGAAGGAATTTCATCAGTTTAACCGCATACTCATAGGACGTGGACTGATCTGTTTTTTGCAACCAATATGAATAACTGGGCACATGCATGGTAGCTTCTGCTGTGGTACTCAAAAAGGAAACATCTAATAGTAACACATCTTCTTCAGGTGCAAGGTGTTCTACAGGGTGAATAGCAAAAAAGCCTGGGGAAATTATTTTCAGTGCTTTTTCACTGGTCCTGGCAATCTTTATTCGCTCCTCTCCGCTATGAATATCGCCATTCAGGGGAACTGGATTCAGCGCTTCCCAGCTAAGAAGTGCTCTCGTATCAGGATCACTGGCCAGCATTCGATGCAATTTTGTAGTCCCGGTCCTTTGTAATCCAATAATTAGCATCACCGGATATAATTCCTGGTCCAGGATTTCTGGGTGTCTTTTAAACCAGTCCTCTGCCCTCAATCGAACATTCAATAAATTTACCAATCGTTTTTTTGTAATAAATCTGCCGATGGGATGCAATTCTGCTTCTGTGTTGATGGAATGTAGCAATCGATCCAAAGGTTCATCCCAAAAGTCTTTACCAAAGTCATGTAATCCTGTGCTTTTTCGAGCTTCTTTTATAAGAATATCTTTTTCAAGTTTAACCTGTGTACCCAGTGGATAGGTGTTTTTCCATACTGAATTGATGGCTGAAAACCAGATAGGCTTTTTATTAAAGTGTATAGATTTAATTTTTCTTGTATTTTCCATCATTACTTCAAATCATCAAGCTTAACTACCTTACAATCTGGCTCTAATGCCTTAGCACCTTTTCTAAGCCTATACCATCGCCAGCACATGGTTCCTTCCTCATGTCCGCAAGTATCCAACCAGTTGGGCAAGCTCGGATCCTGATGCGACACAATTACCTGGACACTTCCGTCATTTTCATATTCTGCATTTCCCATATTGATGCAAATATTGAAATAGCGGTAATCCAATGATTCCATCCAATAATTGTTTAATTGGAAATTCCAGGTATCACAATCGGGTGGTTTAACCCGAATTACAAGTGCCTCATCGTTTTTCAACTTCCAATAGCTGTGATAATAAATAATATCCGCATCTCCACCCGCAGCATTGGAAACTTCAGGATCAAATTGAGGTAGTTTGTTTGTGTGTTTCTGAAATCCTTTGGCCCATCTGGTAAACAACAATGGTGCACCGGCTATAAAGAGAGATGCCGTTTTCAGTCCTTCTTCAACAGCCTGTGGGGAAAGTGGTGCCGGTGTAGATTTCCCATCCAGGTTTTCAATGTGTAGTTCAGCCGGAACTTCCATATTTCGGTGCAAAAAGGTTTGACGAACAATCACTATAGAGGTTGCGTCTTCTAGTTTCAGCCAATTTTTTCCCTGCATGGTTTTGCTCAGTATAATCTCAAAACTTCCATCCTCTTCCAATGTCAATTCGCTCCCCTGCAAAACGCCACAGGGTGACAATCCTCCCGTAGTTCCATAATTACCATTCTGTGTAAAAAAGCCAACATAATGAATGGTATTTCTTTTTCCGCTTATCCTGTATTCATTCTTTCCACTGATTTGTGCATTGAAGTAATAATTATCAGGATTATCAGCTCCCATTTTTACTGTTTCATGCACCATCCTACGAAATACCGGGAACTCCGGGTCATTGAATTCAACAAATGCTTCCAAGCCGGCTCTGGTCAGTCGTGTTAAATATCGAAGGCCCTCAGCCTGGTTAAAGGCATCCTGGGGAGCTCCGGAT
>JASJGS010000096.1:0-3149 GCA_033791445.1 Bacteroidales bacterium
TGGTTAATTGCATATCTACCATTTTGTTGCCTTTTACTTTGCCTAGTTGGATCATAGTACTGGTAGTGATCATATTGAGTATTAACTTTTGAGCAGTACCAGACTTCATTCGGGTGCTACCTGTAACAAACTCAGGTCCAACTATAGCTTCTATTGGAACTTCAACCACGCTTGCCAGTTCAGTATCCAAATTGCATGTAATACAACCTGTGAATAAACCATTCTCTCTGGCCATTTTTACCCCTCCAATGACATATGGAGTGCGTCCGGAAGCGGCAATCCCAACCACTGTATCCAGGGAAGTAGGATTAAAACTTTCCATATCTTTCCAGGCTTGATCGAAATCATCTTCTGCCGATTCTACCGCTTTCCTTATTGCTGAGTCACCCCCGGCAATAAGCCCTATCACAAGGTCATATGGAGCCCCAAAAGTGGGTGGAATCTCCGATGCATCCAGTATGCCAAGTCTTCCGCTAGTTCCGGCACCTAAATAGAAAAGTCTTCCCCCCTTACTCATCCTTTCGACTATATTCACTACCAGTTTCTCAATGACCGGTATAATCTTCTTCACCGTTTTAGCAACAGACCTGTCTTCTTTATTAATATTTTTGAGAAGATCCTTTACTGACATCTTTTCAAGGTCATTGTAATTGGAGGGTCTTTCTGTAACTGGATTTTTGGCCATCTTAAATTTGGGCTTAATAATTTATTCATCAAAAGTAACAAATTTAGTAGTCCACCTGAAATTTTTGATGCGCATCTTTTTGATACTAGAAATTGTTTTAGAACTTTGTACAATAATAAATCTCTATCTTTAACCTTCAATTAAAATCAGTCCTAAAATTATGAAAGTTCCGCAACGCCTGGTAGCCCTTGATGTTTTCAGAGGTATGACAATTATGCTGATGATTGTTGTTAATACCCCTGGAACATGGGCTCATGTTTATGCTCCTCTGCGTCACTCAGAATGGAGTGGCTGCACTCCAACAGACCTTGTTTTTCCTTTCTTTATGTTCATTGTAGGGGTGGCTATGTGGTTTTCTTTCCGGAGATTTGATCATCAAATGAATTCCTCAGCACTTTTCAAAATATTAAAGCGAACTGCCATAATTTTCTTGATTGGATTAACCATGAGCGCTATTCCTAAATTTGATTTTGCGCATTTGAGAATTTTTGGAGTATTGCAGAGGATAGCCCTTGCATACGGTTTAGCAGCGATTTTTATCTTATTGCTGAAGCCAACGGGCAGATGGATTTTTGCATTCACTATACTCATAGGGTATTGGATTCTTATGTGGGCCTTTGGAGGAAATGATCCCTATAGTCTAGAAGGCAACCTGGCAGGGAAGATTGACCTGGCTATTCTGGGAGCAGATCATATGTATAAGGGTTTTGGAATTCCATTTGATCCCGAGGGATTGTTTAGTACTCTTCCAGCTATGATTAGTGTTATTTTTGGGTATATGACAGGGGGTATGATTGGCACCCAGGATAATAAAAAGGATGTAACTATAAAATTGTTACTCTGGGGAGCATCCAGTGTCGTAATTGCATTGGTTTGGAATATATTTTTCCCAATCAACAAACCGCTATGGACAAGTACTTATGTACTTTACACGGTTGGCCTGGGAATGATCTCGCTATCGGTTCTAATTTGGATAATTGACATAAAAGGATGGAAAAAATGGACACATCCATTTCTTGTTTACGGAATGAATCCACTGATACTTTATGTCTTATCTATTCTATGGGTGAAAACCCTTTTTGTAATCCAAATTCCTACAGATGGAGAAACCTTAAATGGATATGCCTGGTTGTATCAGAAAGTATTTGTCCCCATAGGTGGACCGGGGAACTTCGGGTCATTTCTATTTGCGGCCTTTCATGGTGTATTGTTCTGGCTGATAGGCTATATTATGTATAAAAAGAAAATTTTCGTTAAAATATAAACTAGATTCTAACCCTAAAATAAATTGGATTGAAAACAGATAAAAAGCAACTTTTAATTGCACTTTTTGAAAAATGGGCGGATGAGAAGGCAATTCGATTTCAAGCTCTGCCTCCCTCAGGTTCAAACAGGGAGTATTACAGGATAGAGGGTTCCAGTAAAGGTGCCATAGGAGTTTTTAATCCGGATTTAAAGGAAAATCGGGCATTTCTTGAGTTTTCAAAAGCTTTTGCTAAAAATGAACTACCTGTCCCGGAGATTTTAGCGGAGGATTCAAACGAAGAAATCTACCTTATTGAGGACCTGGGTGATACTACCTTGTATGCTTACCTAAGCCAAATACGCTCCCAGCTTGGTTTCAATGATGAGCTTAAAAGTATTTATAATGAGGTAGTGGCGAATCTTATTGATTTTCAGGTGGATGGTGGAAATTCAGTCGATTATTCATATTGTTATCCCCGCGCAAGTTTCGATAAGCAATCGATGATGTGGGATTTGCATTATTTTAAGTATTACTTTCTGAAACTGGCTGGAATTCCATTTGATGAACAAAGTCTGGAAGATGATTTTCAAACATTTACCGATTACCTTTTAGAGGCAGACAGATATTTTTTCCTGTATCGCGATTTTCAATCAAGAAATGTAATGCTTCGCAATGGGAAACCTTATTTTATCGATTACCAGGGTGGAAGAAAAGGTGCGTTGCAATACGATCTGGCATCACTACTTTATGATGCTAAAGCAGATCTTCCGGACGAATTCAGAGATGAACTTTTAACTCATTATCTGGATATTCTAGGTGACAAGATTGATATAGATAAGAAGAAATTTAAAGAGTATTTCTATGGCTATGTGCTGGTACGGATTATGCAAGCGTTAGGAGCCTACGGTTTCCGTGGATTTTACGAAAGGAAAGAGCATTTTCTACTAAGTATTCCTTATGCTATTGAAAATCTGAAGAAATTGCTGGAAAAGGAACTACCTGTCAAAATTCCTGCATTAAGGGAGGCCTTATACCAGCTTACCCAATCGCAGAAACTGAAGGAGATCTCGCAACAGAAAAACCTGCTCCGGGTTCAGGTAAATAGCTTTTCCTATAAAAGGGGAATTCCTGTTGACGAATCAGGCCATGGAGGTGGTTATGTTTTTGACTGCCGTGCCATTCATAATCCCGGTAGATTTGAAGAGTATAAGAATCTGA
>JASJGS010000097.1:0-4405 GCA_033791445.1 Bacteroidales bacterium
CCAGACGGAAAGAAACTACTCATCTTTACCAATACAAAACGGGTATGGAGACGAAATACTCGGGGCGATTACTGGATAAAGGACCTGGTTTCTGGAAAATTATGGCAATTGGGAACTTTTGCGGAACCTTCTACTTTGATGTTTACCAAGTTTTCACCAGATGGGAAAAAAACAGCCTATGTGGCCAAACATAATATCTATGTGGAAGATGTTGAAACAAAAGAGCTTATTCAATTAACATTTGATGGATCTGAAGACATAATAAATGGCACTTTTGATTGGGTGTATGAGGAAGAGTTTGGATTGAGAGATGGTTTTCGGTGGAGTCCAAACAGTAAATCTATTGCATTCTGGCAATTGAATGCAGCAGATGTGCGAGATTTTTACATGATAAACAATACCGATTCCCTGTATTCCTATATTATACCGGTACAGTATCCTAAAGTTGGGGAAACCCTGTCCGATTGTCGTGCTGGAGTAATTTCTGCGGAGGGGGGCAAAATAAGCTGGATGAGGCTTAAAGAGGACATCAAAAACAATTATATAGCCAGGATGGAATGGGCTGCCAGCTCCGATGAGATTATTATGCAATACCTTAACCGGCATCAGAATAGCATTCAGCTCATGTTGGGAAATGCTAAAACCGGTGAAACAAAAAATATCTATACAGAGAGTGATGATGCCTGGTTGGATGTGATCGATGACCTGGTGTGGATGAATGATGGAAAAGAGTTTACCTGGGTAAGTGAGAAAACCGGGTGGCGCCACATATATGTTGTAAGCCGGGATGGGTCTTCAATTCGGCCGGTTACAAAGGGTAAATTTGATGTAATTTCTATTCAAAATATTGATATAAAGAACGGCTATGTATATTTTATTGCCTCACCTGAAAATGCCACTCAGCGATACCTTTACCGGGTGCGCCTGGATGGAAAGAAGAGCGAAGAAAGGCTTACTCCGCTTGATCAGCCAGGAACCCACAGCTACCAGGTTTCACCGGATTCAAAATGGGCCATTCATAACTTTACCAATGTTAACACCCCAACTACCATTGACCTGGTGAGTTTGCCAAAACATAAGTCTGTTAGAATGCTTGTTGATAATAAAAAACTAAAGGAAGTATTAAGTAAACTGGATGTCAACCCTGTTGAGTTTTTTAAGGTGGATATAGGAGACAATATTGTGTTGGATGGCTGGATGATAAAGCCTCCTGGTTTTGATCCTGCTAAAGAATACCCGGTATTGTTTAACGTATATGGTGAACCGGCGGGTCAAACAGTGATCGACAGACCTCCGAGTCTATGGCATTTAATGTTGACTCAAAAAGGCTATATAGTTGTGAGTGTTGATAATCGGGGGACACCTGCTCCGCGAGGACGTGATTGGCGCAAAAGTGTTTATATGAAAATTGGAACGATTTCTTCCTATGATCAGGCCGAAGCCGCAAAGCGTATTGGAGATTGGGATTTTGTTGATAAGGATCGTATTGCCATCTGGGGATGGAGTGGAGGAGGATCGAGTACTTTGCAGGCAATGCTAAGATATCCTGAAATTTATAATACCGGAATGTCGGTAGCACCGGTACCCGATCAACGTCTTTATGATGCCGTTTACCAGGAACGTTATATGCGTACATACGAAGAGAATCAGGAAGGTTTTGATACCGGTTCTCCTATAGGATTGGCAAAGAATCTTGAAGGCAACCTCTTGATTGTACATGGTACAGGTGATGACAATGTTCATTTCCAGGGGACAGAGAAGCTCATAAATGAGCTTATTAAGTATAATCGGTACTTCACCATGATGGCCTATCCAAATCGTTCTCATGGCATCTATGAGGGAGAAGGAACGACACGACACCTGTATGAACTTTTAACAAGATATTTAATGACCAATATGCCTCCTGGTGTTAAGTAAGTTTGTATGAAAAAAACACCTCCCAGTATTTTTAATGATGTCATTGGCCCGGTAATGCGAGGTCCCTCAAGTTCGCATACAGCTGCTTCAGTGAGAATTGGGAGGATGGTAAGGCAAATTCTGGTGGAAAAACCTTTACAAGTGCTTTTCGAGTTCGATCCTCATGGATCCCTGGCCACTACTTATGAGAGTCAAGGATCTGCTATGGGTTTGGCAGCCGGATTACTAAACTGGGAAATTACCCATCCTAATCTTCAGGATTCCTTATCTGTAGCTAAGGAAGAGGGACTAAATCTAGAGTTTGAAATTGTACACTTTCCTGCAAGTCATCCAAATACCTATAAGATCTCAGCAGAAGGAATAAGTGGAAAAACAATGACCTTTATTGTAGTTTCACTGGGAGGGGGAATGATTGAGTTTAGCAAGATAAATGGCATGGACATTTCTCTGGAGGGAGATTTTTATGAATCATTATTTTTCTTTAAACATCTTAGTGATGCAGAAAAGGAAATTATTCAAAATGAAATAATCAGGCATTTCCCTTCAGCGGTAATTGATAGCTCTAGAAATGCAAAAGCCGTATTGCTAAATCTCAAAACCAGGAAATCAATATTTTTTGAGGTAAAAGAAATGATCTCGAAGCAATTCAATATTGATTGGTTTTCTGAGGCCTTACCGGTCTTACCTATTTTATCTCAGAAATCGTATAATCTCCCGTTTTCATCCTATGAGGTGATGTTAGATTTTGCCAATAATAAGGATGCATCGCTAGCTGATCTGGCCCTGGAATACGAAAGCGCCAGAGCGGGTATTTCTAAAGGTGAGGTCTTTGAGAGGATGAAAGAACTTGTATTAATAAATCAAAAAGGTATAAAGGAAGGTTTGGAGGGCACAAATTACGATGATCGTATCCTGCATCAGCAGTCTCATTTAATCCTGCAGGCGGAGAAAGAGAAAAGTATTATACCTTCTTCCGTAAATAAAATTATTGCTTACACCAGTGCCTTGATGGAGGTAAAAAGTTCCATGGGGGTGATTGTGGCTGCCCCAACAGCGGGTTCCTGTGCTGTTCTTGGAGGGGCCGTGTTTGGAGCTATAGATGGACTTGATGGAGACCTGGAAGCAATAACAAGGGCCTTCCTTGCAGCCGGATTAATTGGAGTATTTATAGCCAGGGAATATACTTTTGCAGCTGAAGAGGGAGGTTGCCAGGTAGAATGTGGAGCTGCTTCAGGAATGGCTGCTGCAGGTCTGGTTGAAATAATGGGGGGAAGTTTTGCAAAGGCGACTCAGGCCGCTTCAATGGCTTTGCAGAATCTGATTGGATTGGTTTGTGACCCGGTAGCAGATAGGGTTGAAGTTCCTTGCCTGGGGAAAAATATCCTGGGAGCGACCAATGCATTGAATTCAGCCAATATGAGTATGTCCGGTTTTGAAGAATTGATTCCTCTGGATCAGGTTATTGAAGCAATGAAGATTGTGGGCAATGAAATGCCTTCCAGTGTTTGCTGTACGGGTTTATCAGGCTTATCTGTAACGCCTTGTTCAAAAAAGATTAAAATGGAGTTAAAGGATAGGCAAAAGTAATTTAGAGTGCCTGGTGATGAAAGTGCCTAAAGTTTGAAATGCCTAAAATTGTGAGTACTTGGAGTTAAGAGTAGCAATTGTAAACAAAGATAAATTATATGGATAATAAGGAGTTTGGTAAGCAATTGGAAGACAGAAGGAAGAAGTTGAAAGTGACTAAAGTCTGGAGTGCCTGGAGTGGAGAGTGACTAAAGTTTGAAATGCCTAAAATTGTGATTACTTGGAGTTAAGAGTTTCTTATTTAAACAAACACATACAGAATGGATAAGAAAGAATTTACTAGGCAGTTGGAGGTCAGAAGGAAGAAGTTGAAAGTGCCAAAAGTCTGGAGTGCCAAGAGTTGAAAGTGCTTAAAGTGATGAGTACTTAGAGTTATTAAGAGCAGCAATTGTAAACAAATATAAATTATGTGGATAATAAAGAGTTTGGTAAGCAGCTTGAGGACAGAACTAAGAAGTTTGCTATTCAAATTATAAAGTTATCTAAATCAATATCTGCTACAACTGAAAATAATGTAATAAAAAACCAGCTTACAAAATCTGGAACAAGTGTTGGTGCAAATTATAGGGAAGCAAATAGATCAAGAAGTAAAGCTGATTTTACAAACAGAATTAAGATATGTGAGAGTGAAGCAAGCGAAGTTGTATATTGGCTTGAAATAATAGAGGAATTAAAATTGGATATCTCAGGGAATATTCAAGTAATAATATTAGAGGCAAATGAACTTTTAGCACTTTTTACATCAATAGCAACAAAGCTTAAATTATAGTTACTTTAAACTTAGGCATTATAGTCACTTTAAACTTTAGGCATTATAGTCACTTTAAACTTTAGACATTATAGTCACTTTAAACTTTAGGCATTATAGTCACTTTAAACTTTAGACATTATAGTCACTTTA
>JASJGS010000098.1:0-37894 GCA_033791445.1 Bacteroidales bacterium
CTGCTACACCTGCTCCAACAACAACCGAGGCTAACGGGGACGCATTACCAATAGGAACTGTCGTTACAAAACTACCTGAAGGATGTATTTCGGAAACAGCTGATAATGTACAGTACTTCAAATGTGGTGCTAACTATTATCGTACAGCTTTCCAGGAGAACAATCTGGTGTATGTGACCACGGATCCTCCAAAAAAATAAAACCAGACGAGCGCATCGTGTTTTATGTTGTGTTTTGGTATAGTTTGAAATGATAGATATTGAAAACTGGAAATTACCTATTACTAATTAAACTATTGATTACTTTTCCTCCAGTTATGCGCAATTGGTATTCAAAACACACTAATTATTATCCAATCCGCGATTCTTAAGCAGGGGGTCAATTTTTGGTTCACTACCCCTAAAGTTTACATACATCTCCATTGAATTCATAGTTCCATTCCTTTCAAGGATGTTTTCTCTGTAGGATTGAGCTGTAGCCTGATCAAAAATACCTTTCTCCTTAAAAGCTTCAAAAGCATCATTATCAAGCACTCCCGCCCAAATATAAGAATAGTATCCTGAATCATATCCACCTGCGATATGGGCAAAATAAGTTCCATGGTATCGTGACAAAATTTCTGGCATTAATCCAATCTCATCAAAATATTCTTTTTCGAAAGTGGCTACATCAATATCAACAGGATCTTTTTGAGTATGGTAGGCTATATCCAGCATTGATGCTGCCAAATATTCAACTGTAACAAATCCCTGGTTAAAATAGCTGCTATTTTTAATTTTTGTAACAAGCTCATCCGGAATCACTTCACCAGTTTGATAATGTCTGGCATACATATCCAAGACCTCTGGTTCAGTAACCCAGTGCTCCATAATTTGCGAGGGAAGTTCAACAAAATCCCACGCAATGAACGCCATCTCATAGGTATTTTTTGCAAATAGTCCATCCAGTGCATGTCCAAATTCATGAAAGAGGGTACTGACCTCATCCATACTTAATAAAGAGGGAGTTTCACCACTTGCCCGTGTAAAATTACACACAAGTGTTGTAACAGGCCTAATGGGCTCCCCATCTTCCAAATGATATTCTCTGTAACCACCGCACCATGCACCATGCTGCTTACTATCCCTTGGGTGGAAATCCATATACAATACCCCAATATGGGATCCATCTGCCTCTTTAACTTCAAATGCCTGGGCTTCAGGGTGAGGTAATGGTATATCCTCAAGCCGATTAAATGTTATTCCAAAAAGTTTGTTGGCTACGGTAAAAGCACCATCCCTAACATTTTCCAGTTTAAAGTAGGGTCTTAATTCATTGTCATCCAGGTCATATTTTTCTTTTCTCAATTTCTCAGAATAAAACCACCAATCATAGGGTGCAAGTTTAAACTTCCCTCCTTCCCTATCAATAATCTCTTGCATTTCATCACTTTCTTGAACAGCTACGGGTATTGAAGCCTCCCACAACTGATTCAGTAAAGCCATTACGTTGTCAGGATTTTTTGCCATTCTTGGCTCAAGTGTAATATGGGAATGTGTTTCATAACCCAACAATTTAGCCCTTTTAGCCCTTAGGCTGACAATCTCAGCCAACACTTCATTGTTATCATATTCGTTCCCGTTGTTGCCTCTATGCGTGTAGGCATAATAAAGTTTTTTGCGAAGTTCCCTGTTTTCAGCAGATTGTAAAAATGGCAACATGCTAGGTTTTTGGGTAGTAAAGATCCACTTCCCATCCAAGCCAGCTTTTTGAGCTGCTTCCGAAGCGGCCCCAATAACTGATTCGGGAAGACCTGCCAAATCAATTTCATCCTCTACTATCATTTTATAGCTATTTGTCTCGGCCAGGAGGTTTTGATCAAACTGAACTGACAAAACAGAAAGTTTTTGATTCAGGTCCTTCAATATTTCCTGATCCGATTCATTCAGGTTTGCTCCATTCCGCACAAATCCCTTGTAAAAGTTCTCAAGTAAAAAAAGTTGTTCATCGCTTAAACTATTTTTTTTTCTATTTTCATATACAGATTTAATCCGATCAAACAACATAGGATTTAAGTTAATAGCATCACTATGCGCAGAAAGCTGAGGAGAAATTTGCATTTGAATTTCTTGCAAGCTTTTATTGGTATTGGCACTTGTCTGGCTAAAAAAAACAGAGGCCACCTTCCCCAATAATTCCCCACTCCGATCATAGGCTTCAATGGTATTCTCAAAAGTTGGTTCTTTTCTGCTATTTACTAGTTTTTCAATTTCAGCTTTATGATCAAGCATTCCCTTTTCAAAAGCCGGTATATAATGTTCCGGTTCAATAAGTTCAAAAGGTGGAACCTCAAAAGGTGTATCGTATTCTGAGAAAAAGGGATTATCAAGCTCCGATAAATCTTTCTCCGTATTAAAGGAACAGGAGGCAAGTGGCAATGCGACAATTAACATAATAACAAATAGGTTTTTCATTTGATTATTTTTTTGTTTTGAATTCCATATGATGGATGTATAAAGATAAATAATGTGCTAGAATAATTTAACAAATAATTATCAACATAGAACACAGCTAAATTATTCCATGTTTTTAAAATCAGGCAAGAAAAAATGCTAAAAATAAAATTTGAGAGGAATTACTAATTCACGCGAATAAATGCTAAGACTTCTCCCTTAAGAGATTCATCAAGATATGATAGATCTCCAAATTCATCAATACGACCCACTACTCTTCTTGAATCAGAGGATCGGATGGACTCAAAGTAAACATCATCTTCAGCTGAAGCACCCAATTTAGATATAAAGTAACTGTCAGGCCTACCTGAAAGCAAAGTAGAATATGAAAAGTTCTCATAAGAAACTCTTACTATTTCATCACTAAGTCCCAGGAACATGTAATTATCGGAATAACTAAAACTAATAATATCGCGTCGAAACGGCAGGCTTAACTCAAATATATGGCCGGTGCTGCTATTAAAGGCCCAACCCGTTATGCCCATGAAACCCTGACTTGATTTATTAATAAAATAAACATAGTCACCTCGAAAACTTTTGTACTGCGCATCTTGATCAATAGATAAGAATTCAATAAGATCAGGATTCTCAGTGGATACCACCTGCTCATAGTTTACCTGCTTATTTGAAAAAGATATTTTGTAAATATCCATTACATCATATAATTGTTCCTCACTTGCTGGTGGAGATTTCATCCATCCTGTAAGAAAATAGACCTCATTATCAGGTCCCTGCCAGAATCCCTCAACGATTTTGTTGGAGTCTACTCCCTCATACATAAACTTGGTGGGTATTGGAATAGAAATATCTACGTCACTGTTACCCCCGCCATCAAAAATAACTGTAAAGATACTCTTGGTTGGATCCGTTCTGTACATGCAATCACCTGATCCCGTCACTAAATAATCAATATTATCGAAACTCTGAGGAAGGATATCTCTAGAAGTTAATTTTGACAGGGATAAACGTGTAACATTTTTTGGAAAGACCCTATTATAATAAAAGACCTCATTATCATTATCCTTCTGAAAATCATTGCTTAAAGAAAATCGCCAGGATAAACCTAAATCAACATCATCAGGAAATCCACGAAAAAGGGACTCCTGCCTGGAATAGAGTACTGCAGTATGTTTTATTTGATCGGAATCAATGATCAGAGAACCTTCAAAAACAATAAAATCATTATTCAAAGAATAGACATTTGTTACATATGATCTAGTTGTATCAAAAATTGGATTACCAGAATTATCAAGGAATTTTTCTTCTGTTAGACCATCACTTTCAGTAATCTTATATAGATTTAAACCTGTGGTTTTTGTTACAAAAGACTTAACCTCTGATATATCATACAACAATCCTGAACCAATAATTGGATAGTTATCATTTACATCGGGGCCCGGATCTTTCCGACATGATGTAACAACAATTATCAGAATGATAAGTTGAATTAACTTTCTCATAATAGTGAAACCATTAACAAGTAAATCTGGCTTTTTCTTTTAATAGTTAAACGTTTTAATATCAAAATGGTTAGCAAGAATATCCTTGAAATTATCATTCCTCATCCACATAACGTCAAAACACCCTTTCAGTATACAAAAAAGGAGCCAAAAGGCTCCTTTCAAAAAAATTAGATCTATAAAATTTTTAAAGCTCTACAACGTTTGCTCCATTTGCAGCATTGCCTATTGCTTTAATTCCATTATCACGTCCGCTAAGGCTTTTATACATCTGGCTGGATCCTATGATCTGGCCATTTTTTGCTTTAAGGTTGAAATAGAATTTTCCGTTTTTTGACTCAAGGCTTTCAAAATTACTTTTACTTCCTGAGTTTTTAACTACTGAATCAACTCCATTTTTAGCTCCTGTTTTATCTTTATAGCCCTGGCTGGTCATTACAACCTGTCCATTAGCGGCCTTTAAACGGAAATAGTAATCGTCTGTTTTTTCACTTTTGTAAACTTCAAATTTTCCTGCCATTTCTTTATAAATTAAAAGATTAATAAATATTATTTATGCGATAAAAATAGAACAAAAAGAAGAAACATAAAAATAAAAATCCAAATTTTAAGCCATCTTTGATAAAACAATAAGAAATAAGGATCAAATATCTAAAATGCCGGGTATTATATTCTCTGCTAGGAAGTTTTAAACAGGTATCCTACCCCTCTGATCGTTTCCAGCCTTACAGATTTTTCAGGTTTAAGGTATTTTCTGAGTCTGCTTATGAAAACATCAAGGCTACGTCCTAAAAAGTAATCATCTTCACCCCAAAGTTCAACCAGGATGTCCTCACGCTTCAAAACCTGATTCTTTTTAATGAGGAAATACTTTAATAATTCAGCCTCTTTCAAAGTTAGCCGGTGACTACTTCCATAACCAGTTAGCTGCATTTTTCCATAATTAAATTCAAACTCTCCAATCATAGAATTGTCAGGTTGTAATTTACCAGAACGCTTCAATATATTATTGATCCTCAAGACAAGCTCCTCAGGTTCAAAAGGTTTGCAAATATAATCATCTGCCCCAAGTTTCAGCCCTTCTAAAACATCTTCCTTAGAAGAGCGTGCTGTTAAAAAAATTAAGGGAATATTCTGGTCGATCTGTTTAATTTTGCCTGCCAGGATTAGTCCATTCATGCCCGGTAGCATTATGTCAAATATGCATAGGTCAACATCGTTTTTCCTGAACTCATCCAGGCCCTCCTCACCAGACCTGGCTAAATTAACATCAAATGTTTGGAACTTAAGATACTGTGCCAGTACATTCCCCAAATCAATATCATCCTCAACAAGTAATATTTTCATTGCTGCATTTTAGGTCAATTGGTTTCAATTGGTAGAATGATTGTAAACTCACTCCCTTTCCCAACTTTGCTATTCACTTCCACTGTTCCACCGTGCATTTCAATAATTTTCCGAACATAAAACAATCCTAATCCTAAACCCTTAATATTTTTCCTATTCTTATTTCCTCTATAGAACTTTGTAAATATTTGCTTTAATTCATCTTTCTCAATTCCTGGGCCATTATCAAAAATACTAATAAATAGGATTTCATTAATAACCCCCGATTCTACCTTTATTTCAGGAGGATTGCCGCCATATTTTAAGGCATTTGAAAGTAGATTATGAAAAGCAATTGTAAATTGAAATTCATCAATATTTGAAATAACATCACCAAGTTTTAGATCATCCAACACAATGCCCTCTTTATCTTCCAATTCAAGATTGAAAGCATCCAACCTATTCCGAATTAACTCCTCCATAACTACTGGCTGTTTCTTCAGGGTTATCTGATCTTTCTCCCATATATTTATATCCAGTATGCGGTCAATAAGTTGAGTTAATTGTCTGTTCTGCTGCCTTATAAGATCCGACAGACTGGCTATTTTCTCTTTATTCATTTGTATTTTACTATCTGCCAGGGTACTGCTCGCAACTGAAACTGTAGTTAATGGAGTTTTGAGCTCATGAGCCAAATTGTTAATAAAATCAGTCTTCATCTCGGACAATTTCCTATGTTTTAGCATATTTTGAATGGTAACCAAAAAAACAGCACCTGCTACGAGGATTGAAAGTAAAGCAAGGATAAAAGCGATGGTCATATCCCGAAGTATAATTTTTGTTTTATAGGTAAAATCAATATAATAATCAAAATCTATGCGGAAAAAATTCCCCTCAACCTGGAATCTATTTACATGAATAGCCTCTGTATCATTCAATACATCCATCCTTTCGGAGGCAATCTCCAGTTCTTCATTATATACAAGGTATATATCCTCCTGATTTAATATAGAGATGCCATGTATCAGGAATCCAGACCTAAAATCTGAATCCAAACCAGCTTGCTTAAGATAGTCTTTTAAGAATGAACTAATCTTTTCTTCATTGTACAATACTTCCCGATACTTTTCAATAATATATATATTTAATTCCTGTAATGTTGAATCCTGATCTACAAAAGCATAGTCATTAAGTCGATCAAGTGCCTGCAAATCCATTAGATAAAAAACTGTATCCAGTCCGTTGGTTTGAAACCTGGTTTGCATTTCAACCAATCCATTTTTTATTGATGCACCGTACTGGGCATCGAATTCGTTCTTCTTCAGATCATATAGATCAGAAATGAGGAAAAATTGAATTCCTATAAGCCCAAGTAAGGCAATAGTTGCCAATGATATTGTTATTCCTGGTTTCATAATTCACAATAAAATTAATTGAAATATTGGTTTGTAAAAACCATTAACCTGAATTTAACATTTCATTAACAATTCTGAAGGTTTTAATGTCATATTTTTACATTGAAATCAAATTAATGAAATAGAATTTATAAATATTTATTTAAAAATCAATCTCATGAAAAACACAGTTTACATTATTGCCGCTTTTGTAGTTGGAGGCTTTCTACTTCAGGCTGGCCAAGCAAAAGGCCAATCTGCCGGGCAAAAAGAAAAAAAGGAGAAGGAGGCACTGATTGCTATTGAAAAAGCTTACGCAGAAGAAGCGGAAGCTCAGGTTCATTACCGGAAAGCCCGCAACCTTTACAGAATACAAGAAAGGGATGGAGATTTTTTGGTCGCTCCCGCCCCTCCTGTAGAACCATTTATATATGGGGGTATAGGTATGTCTGAAAAGAGCTTCAACCTATCCTTACGAAAAAACTTCATGGGTGAGACCATCGCCAAGAAAACCACTTTTACTGTGGATGATGATCAGAAAAAATTAAGAATTAGTGTTAAAGGAAGCTGCATGGAGGGCACCATTTCCGTTAAATTCTCACTGCCTTCTGGAAAGGCCTTCAATCAAATAGAAATAGATTCTTCCGCTGATATTGACTGGTCGCAATCCATATCGGTTGAGGAAAGCAATTCTTATAAGGGCCAATGGAATGTTGAAGTGAAAGCTACCAAAGCCAAAGGAATGTATTCGGTATCTATTTCAAGTTATTAATTATAAGTTAAATAAATAATTATCTCTCTCTATATTGCCTGTCCATATATTTGAATGCCGGTATTGATATTCAATGCCGGTATTTTTTTACATTTGCAATACTGATTCATATTAAAAGTGTAAGTCAAAATAAAAAAAATGCTCGAACCCCTTTTTGGTAAAACCTTAGATGAGCTCAAAGAATTGATGCGCAATCTGAACTTACCTACCTATACAGCCTCTCAAATCGCAGATTGGCTATATAAAAAAGACATCCATTCAATAGAAGAAATGTCAAACCTGTCCAAAAAGACAAGGAATATTTTGTCTGAAAAATTTCAAATTGGACTTACTTCTCCCTCACAAGTGCAAACCTCTAGAGATGGAACAAAAAAATATTTATTCCCGGTTTCTGGTGGAAATTATATTGAATCAGCCTTTATTCCAGAATTGAATAGAAATACTCTATGTGTTTCATCCCAGGCAGGATGCATGCGGCATTGTGTTTTTTGCATGACAGGAAGACAGGGGCTTCATGGTAATTTAACAGCTGGAGAAATTGTTAACCAGGTAAAAAGCTTGCCTGAAAGAGAAACCTTAACCAATTTGGTTTATATGGGGATGGGCGAACCATTTGATAATTTCCATGAGGTAATGAATAGCCTTGAAATTATCACTTCCCCCTGGGGATTTGATTGGAGCCCTAAAAGAATTACAGTCTCTACAATAGGAATTGTTCCTGCTGTCAGGAAATATCTAAATATCAGTTCTTGCAATCTTGCCATTAGCTTGCATAGCCCCTTTGAAAATGAAAGAAAAAAACTGATGCCCATAGAAAAGGCTCAACCTTTTCAAAAAATTATCAATGAAATAAAATCACATGATATTAACAGGCACAGGAAGATCTCTATAGAATATATTTTATTCAAAGGGGTAAATGATACACCACGTCATGTAAATGAACTGGCAAAAGTATTGAATGGTATCCGGTGTCGTGTAAACCTAATTCATTATCACCCCATACCCGGCACTTCCCTAATGGGTACATCTTTGCATAATATGGAAAAATTTCGTAATGATCTTAATAATAAAGGAATAGTTGCTACAATTCGTAAATCAAGGGGACAGGATATTGCAGCTGCATGCGGAATGTTGTCTACAAATAAATCTTCGGCTGCTGAAAAATAAACCTATAGTAATTCTTTAACTTTTATGAGAGTAAATGGTACGTCTACAATCTCTTTATAATCCAGACCACAATCATGCATATCCAAATCATCTTCCTCATAGACCCAATGTATCTCAACCTTTTTACCTGCAGCTTGGATTACTTCAAGTTTCTTCAGTATTTTCATAAAATATCTTGAAGAGGCACTATTAAAATATTGTAGCTTTGAGATTAATATGGTGTTATCAGGGGGATTTTCAATAAACGTATCCAACCAATTTAAAATAGGGTTAAAAACTTTTTTGTGATCTTCGGGTATAGATTTTCCAGATATGATTATTGAATTGGTATCTGGATTGTACTCAAATCCAGGAGACTTTACAGTCTGACAGATTTTAAAAGGTAATATCCGTTTTCCTTCAATATGTTTCATTTCTCATACATTCAATGATCCACCAGAATCACCCTGGTATTTTGTATTGACTTCCTTCAGCTGAAAACCCCACTTACATTTATAAGAACAAAATGTCATGCTATCCTGATTTTCTACTCCTACATATAAAATAGCCTCTTCAGAAATTTGATTTCCACAATTCTTACATTTCTTAATTTTTACCTCCATAATACATATAAACATTTTGACATAAATCCTGAGGTTTCGTTGTGAAAAAGTTAAATACTTGTTTTAGAAAAATGCTGGCGTCTAAAACTACGAAATTCAAGATTAAAAATAATAATAATTCGATCAATTACAACTTCCATTTGCTAAACTAGCACATCTACTCGACGAACTACAAATTTCGTTTCGATGAATTTGATAAGAGACAGATAGGTTAGCATCATATTATATTTTAAGAATTCTCCCTTTCAGTACCTTTTCCTCAAATTCTGATTTATAGGTACGGCCAAGCGGTATTGACTTCTTGCCCACACTAATTTCATCAGGCGAAACTTTATCAATATTTTCAGTATTTACAATATAAGTCCGGTGAGTTTGAATAAAGGTATCGGGAAGATATTTCTTTATGCCTTTGAGTGTAAAATATGAGTTAAGTTGTTTTGTCCTGGTGATAAAACGTATAAAATCACCATAGGCTTGGATGTAAAGAATACTTCTGTAAAATAATTTAACATAACTACTATTTCCCGTTTTAATATATATATAATCGTCATTCTTTTTTCCCTTTCTTCGCTTATATCTTTCAATTGATTTAAATATATCAAGGTAAGTAGGAGGCTTTACGATATAATTCAAAGGTTCAAACTCATAACCCTCCAGGGCAAATTCAGGATGAGAGGTGACAAATACAAGGCTGGGAGGATCAACCAGCTGCCTGATCATCTCAATTCCCGAGATAGGTTCCATCTCAACATCTAAAAAAAGAATGTCGACCACATTTTTCTCAAGAAATGCAAGCAGATCTAAAGGACTGGTAAAACTCCCTTTAATTTCAATCTTTTCAATATCGCCGATAAGTTCTTTGAGCAGATCAATATGCAATTGCTCATCGTCTAAAATGGCACAGCTTAACTTCATATAAATCTAATCTGTAATAATAAGAAGAAGTTACAAATCGTATTAAATTTTAATATGTAGTTCGATATATTTAGTATTAATCGACATAACAAAAGTACAATTGAAAGAGGAAGGAACATACCCCCAAAAGTGGTATTTTAGTGGAAGTTTATCTCGTAACCCGGATCACAAAGTAAAGAATTCTATCAGGATGAATTTCAATATGGATAATAACTCAAGAATCACTCATCCTCTTGTAAAGGCCTAAATTTTACCCCCATAATATCCAATCTTTCCAGGTGGAGATTTAATCTCTTCAGGAAGTCATCGTAATTTTTAGCTTCCTTTTGCGACCAGCTAATTTCGGCGATAGCACAGGCTCTTGGATAGGCCATATAATCAGCGTAGTCAGCTGTTTTTATGTATTCAGTCCATAAATTTCCCTGGGCACCGAGGATATGCCTGGCCTCAATTTCATTTAATTCCTCCGGAGTTGGTTCATAAGAATACACCTTTTGCAGAGGTAGAAACCCTCCAATTGCCAATGGTTCGTCTTCACTGGGGGCCTGATAATAGTCAATATACAAATAATCGGTAGGTGACATTATCACATCATGCAATTCTTTAGCAGCCTCTATTCCACCTTCAGTTCCCCTCCAGGACATTACGGTTGCTTCCGGAGCCAGACCACCTTCGAGTATTTCATCCCATCCAATGATTTGCCTACCATGGCTGTTCAAAAACTTCTCTATTCTCCTTATAAAGTAACTTTGAAGCTCATCTTCATTTTTAAGATTCTCTCCCATAATTCTTGCCTGGCAGTGATCACATTTCTTCCACCTGTCTTTTGGAGACTCATCTCCTCCAATGTGAATGTATTCACTTGGAAATAAATCCATAACTTCAGTTAACACATCTTCAAGAAACTGAAATGTTTCTTCTTTTCCTGCACAGTAAACATCCTTCTGCACTCCCCATCGGGTTGCAACTTTGTAAGGGCCACCCGTACATCCAAGTTCAGGATATGATGCAAGTGCTCCCAGGGAATGTCCAGGCATTTCTATTTCAGGGATTACTGTAACATGACGTGTTTTTGCATAAGCAACCACGTCTCGAATTTCATCCTGGGTATAAAACCCTCCATACCTTTGTCCATCAAATTTTAGTGGTTTGTCACGTAAATGACCTACAACACTTTCATCTCGAAATGCACCTATCTCAGTAAGCTTAGGATATTTATTAATTTGAATCCGCCAACCCTGGTCTTCAGTCAGATGCCAATGGAAATAATTCATTTTATGCAATGCCATCAAGTCAATGAACCTTTTAACAAATTCAGGTGGAAAAAAATATCTTCCAACATCAAGCATCATCCCTCTGTATGGGTACCTTGGTTCATCCTGAATTTCAACAGCAGGAATTTCCCAATTAATATTCATTCCCATTCCTGCCCTCTCAATTTCTGGAGGTAATAATTGCCTGAGTGTTTGTATGCCATAAAATATTCCTGTAGCCGTATTTGCCTTTATAACAGCAGACTGCTGGGAAACTGACAGAGAATACTCTTCAGGATTCATTTCATTATCCTCCAAAATAAGCATAATGCTTCCCTTGTCAGATGACTTAAATTTCGCAGCTTTTGACTCTGTTTCAAATCCTGTTCCCTCAGAAATTAAACTTGAAAGGAATTCCGCATTTGCTTTGAGTTCTTCGTTATCTGGATAGAATAATACCTTTGTAGACCTTGTAAGTTTAAAACTACCTTTTTTCTCGACAACATGCTTTGGCAATGGAATTAATGCCAGATCTTCATCTGATATTTTCTGTTCTTCAATACCGCACGAAACAAAAACTAAGGATGTAATTAAAATAAAAATAACTTTCTTCATAATAGAGTAAATAGATTTAAAAGAACAGTTGATAAATAGACTCTAATAAAATAATTCCCTGGATCAAACAGAATTTAAAGTTTCAATTTGATCATGTGCTCCATAATTCCTGGCAGCTTCAATCATTGCCACAAAATTAGCAGAAGGTGTATTCCTTCCCATGGCACAGCCTGAACTAATAAATAATCCCTTTCCTTTTGTTTGTTGAATAAGGTCAAATACAGCTTTATCCACTGCTTTTGAATCCCCAAATACCAAAGGATCTGAAGGATTAATATTACCCATTAAAATAGTTTCCGGGGGTATCACTTTTCTGGCCCAACCAAAGTCAACCTGAGAGTCCAGCTCAAGAATTTTAGCTCCTGTTGATGCCATATCTTCAACAATAACAGAAGTGTTCCCACAAATATGTATAGAAAACGGGATATCATAATCCTGTACCTCTTTGGTCATAATTGTTTCAGGCTGCAGGGCAAATTCCCTGAACATTTCAGGTGAAATAAGGCTGGGGCCTGCATAAGCATCTCCAATAGAGGTTGCATGAGCACCAACATCCTTCATTGCTTTTGCAAAAATTGTACCTGCCTCACGTGTATAGTTAATGAGCTTTTTTATCAATGCTGGATCCTCCAGAACGAGGTCCATCATAAATTGTTGAGCGCCCCTCAACAGGGTTGCCAATGTAAAAGGCCCCTGGTCGGCCCTTCCCATTATGAAAACATCAGAACCAACTTTATCTACCAATTTCTGGGTGGCCTCTAACCAAACGGCCAGGCGTCCATCTTTCTCCGGAAATGGCAGGACCAGCTCATCAATTCTTTCCAGGTCATTTAACAATGGTTTACTTTCATCCACAATCGCAGGTTCATCATCACGAAATATCACTTTTGCTCCGCAGGCTTCAGCCAGGGTTGCATCATCAAAATCGATGACAATACCATCGTAACCATATTTTTCCTGGCAGATAAGATGCGCCTCAACCATTTTATCCGGATTATGAGGCAATTCCCCAATTTTAATTCCAGCTGTTTCAGCAGCCAACATAAAACTCTGTGGAACGACAGGAATTCTATCTGCCACCTGACCATTTAAAACAGCCTGGCATCGTTCCAATGATGTCATCTGGTTCATACTATAAATTTACTTAAGAACTAAACCTAAAATGTTATAACCTCTTTACCTGAGTCCTTAATGTATTCCGTGAGACTCACACCCATGCCCCGAACATCCACACCCATATCCTTAAGCGTTTCTGTAACCCCATACTGGTTCGTACACCAAATACATGCTTCCAGTTTAATACCTTCCTTTTTGAACTTTTCGAGCCATTCCTGAACCTCCTTATCCTCAGCTAAAAGTTTTGAGGATGGACCCCATATTACAAAGGTGATGTTTTCAAACCATCCATTCTTTTTTGCATTGTATACATAAAGTCCAACCATCTTGGTGAACACATCTTTTTCAGCCGTGGTCCAGAGAACAACAAGTTCCTTTGTCTCACCAGATTTTTTCACACTGTCTTCCTGAGCTAAACCAATATTTCCTACCATAAGAAGTAATAGTATTAATGGAAAAATAAACAAAATTCGTTTTTTCATTTTTATAATTATTTAGTTTAATATTTTGCAATTTATTAAAGCCCATCTAATATTTGGATAATTTCTTCAGTAGTGCCAATTCGGGCATAATATCCTGAAAGGGAACTTAAGGTAGAGAAATGAACTTCTTTCGCAGGTACTGTTTCATCTCCGTATTTAAGATCTCTAGTAGTGCATGCATCTTCAATTACCATGCATTTAAATCCAAGGTCATAGGCTGCCCGAGTTGCTGCTTCAACACACATATGCGTTTGCATGCCGGTAATAATCAAATTTTTAATTTCTCTCTCCTCAAGAAACTTCAGAAGATCAGTACCGTTAAAAGAATTTGCTTCATTTTTAGATATAACTTTTTCTCCTCTCACCGGCAGTACATCTGGATAAATATCACCTCCCGATTTTGCATTGTGTCGAATATGTACTACCAACATCTCTTTTTCACGGAAAGCTTTTAAGACTTCTGCAGCATTATCACTCGCTTTTTCAGGCTCAAATAAAGGAACACTCCCCCCTGGAAAATAAAAATACTGGATGTCAATTATAAGTAGGGCAGTTTCTTCTTTCGTGATTGTAGTTTGCTCATTCTGACTATATAAGATTGATGAATTTATCAAAATGATAACAATTATTAAGGGAATCAGTTTTTTCATTTTCAAGATTTTTAACTCAACTAAAATAGGAAAAATATATCGAAGCTACATTTCTTACTATGTAATGTAAGCTAATTGATTCAATTCTAATTAAATTTGTAATGAATTAATCTAAATATTGACCTATTGAAAGAGAGTTTACAATCTGGCTTTTGTTTTCCAGACCCGTCATTAGCAAATGAAGACGGCTTGTTAGCAATAGGAGGTAATCTTCATATTTCAACTCTATTAGAAGCATATTCAGCTGGAATTTTCCCATGGTATGATTCCAGTTCTCCAATTCTTTGGTGGTCGCCAGATCCACGGATGGTTCTTTTTCCAAAAGAACTGAGAATTTCAAAAAGCTTACATAAAATTATCAAGTCGAATAAATTTGAGTGTCGATTCGATACTCAATTCAAAAAAGTGATTAAAAAATGCTCTGAAGTACCCCGAAAAGGACAGGATGGCACATGGATTACAAATGAAATGATGGATGCCTACATTCAACTTCACGAGGCCGGATACGCACATTCCATTGAGACATATTCTAAAAATATATTGGTAGGTGGTCTTTATGGTGTTTCATTGGGCGGATCATTCTTTGGCGAATCCATGTTTCATTCCATCACGGATGCTTCAAAAGTTGCATTCTATAACCTGGTAAATCATTTGACTGACTGGAATTTTGACATAATAGATGTTCAGGTATATACCAGGCATCTTGAATCACTTGGTGCCAGGCCAATTCCCAGATCAAAATTTCTGGAATTAATTGAGTTAAGCCTGAAAGTGCCTACCAGAAAAGGTAAATGGAGCTTTACGAAGGAACAATCGGGAAATTAAACTTCTCAATCCCCCTTTTTTTCGTTAAGAATTGAATTTACCAGCTCCTCTGGAGAATATTTGCTTATGTCTAGTATGGATACATTTTTTAAATCAAAGGTTTGGATAATCTTTTCAGTCAGATTCCGTCGTACAACCCATATCATTGTGTTGTCATACTTCTCTAAAATTTTCTGGATTGAATCCGCCCATCCACCCCCTTCCATCTCAAGTGGGCCAATTTCATCAATAACAACTACTGTGTCGGCTGATAGTTTGTTTAAAATACTTCTTCCAAACTCTAAACCATCTGGATTGAAGTAATACTTGCCTGTTTTTTCCCACTCCGGTTTCCCATTAATATTGCACAAAACCTTCCCTTTGCCATTTGAAACATTAATAAGCTTAAACCCCATCCTTTTCCCATCCTGGTCAATCCCATCGGCTATAAATCCTTCCATCTTCACCATACTATTTTTAAGATCTTCAATTACCTGCTTCAAAAAAGTAGTTTTTCCTTCGCGCTGGTTTCCGGCTATAATGTAAATAAGTTGCCTTTTTTTCATTTGCTCTTTAAATTTTTGAAAGATTCCTTCTGAATACATGATGGTTTCAGACAATGAATTGACAGGTCGAAGCAATATATTCCCAGGCCTTGTGATTTGAGATATCACTCCGGGAAGAACAGAAAAGGCAAGACCTAGAGATGTATATAAACGAGAAAAACCCCTTCGATACATCACTGTTTTAACCACCGGGTTTCGCAGTTCAACACTAATTGCTGAAAATACCATTACAACTAAAATTGCCCGGATTATCATTTTTATCCCAATTATAAAACCATCAGACAGTAAAAAAGATCCGGTATTAAATTCATTCCAAAATAAAACTGATACCAATAAAATTAAAACAAGTTGAATCCAGAATATAGGTTTGGCAAATCTTCTTAAAGCCCTTTTGTATTTGTAGATCACAAAAATAATATATGGTATTAAAGCAAATAATGAAATATATAATGGAGCTCTATTCACCAGGTATAAACCCCCAACTAATGCAATAATATGAATAGCCAGTAAAAAAAGGGAGAACTTTTCACCGCCCTGAACTGAAAAATATGTCGGCCTTGGACTATCGATATTCTGAATGGATCCCTCCACCTGTTTGTTGATTTTTTTTCCTGCCAGGATACCAATTGTTGCAGCAACAATTCCGAATAGAAAATATAGTAAAACCAGATATAGTAGAAGCATTTCAGGTTCAGGGCCAATCACTTTCAACTGCTTTTCAGCAAACCTGTACATATTCTCTAGAATTTTTACAATATTAAACCCATACAAAAGGATAATTGTAAATACTTTGTGAAACAACGCACTTAAAACCGCGGCTATAGAACCCAATAGAAACCCGACTGCATTTCTGCCAAAAATTCGAATAAATAGATCCAATAAAATGGCTTCAGTTAGTATCCCAACCATGGGACCAATAATGATGGCACTGGGAGATAGTGATTTCATAATAGCACAGATCAGTCCAGCTCTCCAGATCAATCCTTTGTCATTCCATTTAAACTGGAAGGCAATCATCAAACTTAAGCCCATAACGGCCAGTATGGTCCCGGCAAAAGGAATCCGCAGATTATGTAAAAAACTTCCAACCACAATCTCAACCGAAGCCCATAGGCTACCTGCGGTAGCAGCTTTTAACCAAATATCATTGCCCTTATCAATCATTCAAATAAAAAATGAGGCACGAAGTTAGAAATTATCTGTAAAGAGTATAAAAAAATACAATTCAATTGATAGCATCAGGCTTGCATCCAGCCGGGTATTTTTTTGGATTTAGGTTTCTTTCCATAAAATAGATCATCAAGTGGAACAGCCATTTTTCGAAACAGAAAAGAGTTTTTAATTCCTTTACGAACGATTTTATGTAAAAAATTACCAGGATGGGAATAAGGACATACAGAAACACATTTTCCACAATCAGTGCCAGCTGTACACCAGTAATCATAACAACTTACCTGGTTTATCTGCCATCGTTTAACGCCATCAATATTTTCCCTTTTTGAAAATGATATGGATTTGCTTGGGCAAACAACTGCGCACTTTTTACAACGTTCACAGAAATCAAGCATGGACAAATCTGTTTTTCTTTTATCAGCTTCCAGCTTAATATTGCATGTCACCACTCCTATTCTGACCCTTGGACCCAGATTCGGTGTCATCAATAAACCCATCCGTCCTATATCTCCCAGGCCGGCATCTCTTGCAACCAGGGGACAAACAACTTCATAGTTCCCATCTAAATGTGCTCTGGCTTCATACCCCAAATTACGAATAAACCATGCAAGTTGAACAGCGATAACCCCTGCATCCATATATTTGCGAGCTGATTCCATTACAGTAGGCCCCTTTGGAGCTGTATCCATCATTTCCTTGCTCATCTCAACCGTAAATGCTATAGCATATTTGTGTTCCTTTTGAACAACATTACCATAGTTATGGTTTCTGCCTCTATAGCTATACAAATGGTAATCCTCCAAAAGTGTTATCCCAACATCTAAAGCTCCCAAATGTTTGGTCCAATTCTTTATAAATGAGCTAAGCTTTCCAGGAAGGATATCCTGTTTTATCTCATTGGCTGGGCCATCAATCTGAGATGCCAGGGATTCAACGGAGATAAAACTAGCATCAGCTGCTGCGAAACTTAATGAATTAAAAAAAATAGAGTTTTTGGATAGCAAACCGGGCTTGGATCTAAAATCATCATCAGCAAATTTACGATCAGGAAATCGAGTATAATATTCATCATATCTATCAGTATCCTTTTTTAGAATACGTCTTGAAAACATAACATCTCTCTCGTCAATTCTTCCGGGACCAGGTATTTGGTCTTCCGTAATCGATGAAAATGAAGGAGTCAGTATAATTACCAGAAGGAAATATGGAAGTCCAAGGAGGATCCATTTCAGAATAATAAAATCAGAATAAGTTAAGAGACTATATAGAAGCAATACTAGGAATCCTGATACGTAAAAGATTGAAGTTGCTCTAATTTCATGCTCTTTTTGAGAGATATACCCAAAAAGAAAAAACAGACCACCCATAATTGCTGCTGTAATTAATAACAACAAGTTAATCAATGGCATATTCAATTCCATAGAGAACTGTTAGATATTAGAGCCAGAAGGCCATTTTTCAGGAAAATTTAAAAAAGAACTATTTGTCTTTCTTATCAGCTTTTTTCTTAGGGGCAGATTCTTCCTCTTTCTTTGCTGCAACTTTAGTTTTTTTCTTTGGTTCTTTTACAGCTGCAGTAACTTTTTCAGTTTTTTTAGCTTTGGCTTTGGCTTTGGGTTTGGGTTTGGATTCGGCAGTTTTTTTAGGAGCCTCAACTTTTTCATTCTCCACTTTTGCTGCAACTGGCTTTTTACTTTTTACTACTTTTATGGGAGTAGGTGGAGCAACATTGGTTTTGCTTTTCTTTCTAGGACGAGTTATTCCATATGATCCTGAAAATAACTTACCTCTTTTTGTTTTTTTGTCCCCTTTTCCCATTTTTAATAATATTTAGTGATAATAATAAAAGTCATTCATTTGTTTAGCGAATGCAAAAATATAAATTCTCCTTGACAATGAGGTATTTTAGCTCAACTAAATCCAATATAAGTCGTGCAATGAACTTTGATAAAATGTCTGATTCAATAACTAAGACTATCTTTATCTAAAACAATTCTGGATATTAAAGGAGTATTCTTGTTTATTTTTAAACCTTCAATTGAAACAATTCATATGATCCCTTACGGACAAAAAATTATTAATTTTCTTTTTAGCCTAAATCCGAAAATTTCTTTACCAGAGAATGTGAATGTAATGAATCCCTTTCTTTCAAAAGAAACACAAGAAATATGCAAGAAATTCTACCTTAAATATTACGATAATTTTGATCGACGAACATTTATCATTGGTATTAATCCAGGCAGGTTTGGGGCAGGAGTTACCGGCATACCATTCACCGACCCTATCAGGTTAGAAACTGAATGTCAAATAGTGAATTCTTTTCAAAAGAAGCAGGAATTATCCTCAGTTTACATTTATGATGTGATTAATCGATTTGGAGGCCCGGAAAGTTTTTATTCAAAATTCTATTTTACCTCTGTCAGTCCACTAGGATTTATTGCAAATGGAAAGAACATGAACTATTATGATTCCAAAGATCTACAAAATGCCCTGAGAGGTTTTATAATTAATACCATTGAAGAACAGTTAGGTTTCGGAGCGAATACGCACACAGCCATCTGTCTTGGGGAAGGCAAAAATTACAAATATTTAAAGGAATTGAATAAAAAGATGCACTTTTTTAAAGAAATTCTTGCTTTACCGCATCCCAGATTTATTATGCAATATAGGTTTAAAAGAAAAGAGGAATTCATTCAGGTTTACTTGAATAATCTTAACCAAGCAATTGAAACTTCTTAGAATGCTAATTTAAGTCTTGTCAAATCATTTTATCTGAATCGATATTATCATATTTTTACAATTAAAATGCCAGGAGAGATGCCAGATCATCCTTTCTGAATAAATTTCCGAAAGTACCGACAGGGTGGACGAATGGGGCGGTCTCGAAAACGGTTGTCCGTATACGCGGACCGAAGGTTCGAACCGAAGAGCGAAAGTAATCTTTGGCAAAATTTCAATCTAACTTTTTTTCAGATAAATAATTCCGAAAAATCTTTTCATTTTTTTAGAGGCAATATGTATCTTAATAGCCTGAATTTTTAAACCAATAAAAAACGCCCCTTATTTTCAAGGTTTCTACACCCTGAACCAAGGAATTAAACTAAAAATAATTTCACATGACACATAGTGAATTCTCCAATTTTGAGGTCTGGTTTGTAACTGGAAGTCAACATTTATATGGAAAAGAAACCCTCAAGCAGGTAGACAAAGATTCTGAAGAAATTGCCAGGGCACTGGATAAGTCCATTCATATTCCGGTTAAAATTGTCTTCAAACCTGTTTTAAAAACTCCTGAGGAAATCCTAGATACCTGCATTGCCGCAAACTCAAAAAATGAATGTATCGGACTGATTACCTGGATGCATACATTTTCTCCTGCAAAAATGTGGATTTCAGGACTTGGAATTTTAGACAAACCTCTTTTACACCTGCATACCCAATATAACAGGGAAATTCCATGGAATGAAATCGATATGGATTTTATGAATTTAAACCAATCTGCACATGGTGGAAGGGAATTCGGGTTTATTTGCAGCAGAATGAGGATAAAACGTAAGGTTGTTGTGGGATATTGGCAGGACGAAGAAGTTCAGGAAAAAGTTGGAATATGGACAAGGGCAGCCATCGGATTACATGAATCAAAAGGGCTTAAGATTTGCCGTTTCGGAGACAATATGCGAGAAGTTGCTGTTACAGAGGGAGACAAAGTTGAAGCTCAAAAAGTGCTTGGCTGGCAAATAAGTGCACATGGTGTTGGAGATCTTGTAGAAAGTATTAATGCTGTATCTGATATTGATATAGAACAATTAATGGATCATTATAAAAAGGAATATGTACTAAATACAGCTGAACTTAACAATGTCCGATACCAGGCAAAAATTGAAATTGGGTTAAAAAGTTTCCTTGACAAATATAATTTCAAAGCCTTTACAACCAATTTTGAAAATTTACATGGATTAGAACAACTACCCGGATTGGCCTGCCAACGATTAATGGAGCAAGGATACGGGTTTGGAGCAGAAGGTGACTGGAAACAAGCCGCTTTGGTTAGAATTATGAAAGTTATGGGTCAGGAATTGATTGGTGGGTGTTCTTTTATGGAAGATTACACCTACCATCTAGACCCAGTAAATGCCTCGGTATTGAGCGCACATATGTTGGAAATTTGCCCCTCTTTGTCCGATGGAAAACCCTACATTGAAGTACATCCCCTGGGTATCGGAGGCAAAGATGCTCCGGCACGCCTTGTTTTTAATGTACGTGAAGGAAAAGGAATCAATGCAAGCTTAGTTGACATGGGAGGTCGGATGCGGATGATTGTTAATCCGGTAAATGTTATTAAGCCAGAGCCCCTTCCCAAGTTGCCTGTTGCCCGTGCTCTATGGATCCCTGAACCAAACCTTGAAATTGGCGCTCATGCCTGGATTTTAGCTGGAGGTGCTCATCATACTAGTTTTAGTATGGCATTAAATGTTGAAATTTTGGAGGACCTGATGGAAATGATTGGGCTTGAATTAATCATAATAGATAATGAAACGAAAATTCGTGAATTTAAAAAAGAACTTCAATATAACGATATATATTACCACCTAAAAAAGTAAATTTATTCTAACTCAAAATATTTGATATGACTACAATTGACTGGATTGTATTGGGTGCCTTTCTGCTTGGGTTAATTGGTATTGTAATATGGGTTCTGCGGCAAAAGGATGAAAATACAACTGACTATTTCCTTGCCGGACGAGATGCCACATGGATAGCCATTGGAGCCTCCATTTTTGCTTCCAACATTGGCTCTGAGCACTTGGTTGGCCTGGCTGGTGCAGGAGTTGAAAGTGGTATGGCTATGGCGCATTGGGAAATGCATGGATGGCTTATTCTAATGCTGGGATGGCTTTTTGTACCATTTTACTCAAGAAGTAAGGTGTTTACCATGCCTGAATTCCTCGAAAGAAGGTACAATCCTCAAGCCAGGTCACTTCTTTCCATAATATCCCTGGTTAGTTATATCCTAACAAAGGTTGCTGTCACAGTATATGCTGGTGGGGTTGTCTTCAAAGATGTTTTTGGAATCGATGCCATTCGGATTGCCGGATATCAGGTTGATTTCTTCTGGATAAGTGCCATTGGCCTGGTTGTACTTACTGGACTTTATACCACTTTTGGGGGCATGAAGGCCGTATTATATACCTCCGTTTTACAAACACCAATCTTACTTTTTGGGTCTTTAGCTCTCCTGATAATTGGCCTTGAAAAATTAGGTGGCTGGAGTGAATTGATGGAAATTGTACGTGCTACACCAGCCAATGAGTACGGCGATAGTATGGGTAACCTTATGCGATCCAGGCATGATGCTAATTTCCCATGGACTGGTGTTATTTTAGGTTCAGCCATAATTGGTTTCTGGTATTGGTGTACCGACCAGTTTATTGTACAGCGGGTTTTGTCTGGCCGAGACATGAAGCAAGCACGAAGAGGTACTATATTTGGAGCCTATCTAAAATTAACGCCGGTATTCATCTTCCTTATTCCAGGCATGATTGCCTTTGCTCTGAACGAGAAAGGTATAATACATCTTACCAGCAATGATGCTGCATTTTCTACCCTGGTTACAGAACTCCTCCCAATTGGTTTTAAAGGAATAGTAATTGGAGGAATACTGGCTGCGCTAATGAGCTCATTGGCCAGCCTGTTTAATTCTTCAGCCACATTGTTTACAGTTGACTTTTACAAAAAATATAAACCTGGAGCTACTGAAAAACACTATGTTTTTATCGGTAGGATGGCCACTGTTGTAATCGTGATTTTAGGTATTTTATGGATTCCGGTTATGAAAGGACTTGGAAAAGTATTGTATGAATATTTGCAGGATGTTCAGTCTTTACTGGCACCTGGAATTGCAGCCGTATTTTTATTAGGTGTACTTACTAAAAAAACAACTCCGATGGCTGGATTTTATGGCCTGGTAATTGGTTTTGTGCTTGGAATGACTCGCCTACTCATGAAAGTTTTTTCTGGTTCATTGAATCCAGATGGAGTCCTTTTTTCAACTTTCGTGGCGCCAAATTGGTTGCACTATGAGATCGTATTGTTCTTTATAGTTATTGGATCAATGGTAGTTATTAGCTATTTTACCAAGCAGGTTGATTATGCATCCATTAAAGGCCTAACCTTTGGCACAGCCACACCACAACAAATTAAAGAAACACGCGAAAGTTATAATAATTGGGATATAATTAACTCACTTGTAATTATAGGTATTATTGTAGTATTTTACATTTATTTCTGGTAATAGTGTTCAAGTACTTTTGAACATATTTGAATTCCTTTAGAGAAACTGAAACACAATACAATGGTAGAAGAATTAAAAGAAAAAGTTTTTAAAGCCAACCTGGATTTGGTCAAACACGGCCTGGTGCTATTTACATGGGGAAATGTAAGCGAAATAGACCGTAGCAAAAACCTTATTGTAATTAAACCCAGTGGCGTATCTTATGATACCATGAAAGCCAGTGATATGGTAGTTATAGATTTCGATGCCAATATAGTAGATGGAAATTTAAAACCATCATCCGATGCTGCTACTCATATAGAGCTATATAAGACCTTTCCTGAAATTGGTGGAATTGCTCACTCTCATTCTACATATGCTACAGCCTGGGCTCAGGCAGGAAGGAATATTCCCATTATTGGAACTACTCATGCCGATTACTCTTCCCATGATATTCCCTGTTCCACAGATTTATTATCGGAACAAATTGAAGGATCCTATGAAATGGAAACAGGCAGGACTATTATTGAAACACTTGAAGACATCAATTATGAACATATTCCGGGAGTGCTTGTTAAGAACCATGGCGCGTTTACATGGGGAAAGGATGCAAATTCAGCTGTTTTTCACAGCGTTGTGCTTGAAGAAGTAGCAAAAATGGCCTACCTTACCTTCAATATTAACCCGGAAGCAATAATGGACAAAGAGTTAGTAAAGAAACATTTTGATCGAAAACACGGGAATGGGGCCTATTATGGGCAGAATGACTAATTATTCCTTCAGGATTGATTTTGAAACTTTTCGCCGATAATTTTCAACCTCCCAGTTGTCAATAAATTTTATTTGCTCTGGCGTCATGGGCTTTGGGCCTCCAAAATTCTCAGTATAGAAACTAATTTTCATGAAATCCTGGAATACATTAGCCACATTTTTAGCAGCTTGCGCACTTTCTTCCAAGACAAATAATCCCAGACCCTGAACACCTATCACTTTTGGCGTATATTTTTCACGGGAAATAAATTCATCAAAAGCACTTTTAACCTTGATGGAATCTTCAAATTCCTCTTTTTCAAAAAACAAATACTTCGATTTACAGTAAACAATTATATCCGGAGTAAAAGGAATGCTCACTTTAGAAAACAATTCTTTATCAGCGGTAAAATGCTTAATTATCCAGCTGGTCACACCTTCAATATGCACGCTTTCAAGGGTTGGAACTAAATCTTTAGAAATTGATTCGAAATGTACTTTATTCAAAGAAGTTCGCGTATCTGAAATTTTTCGGGAGATCTTAGCATCAATTTTGCTTTCAATATCCCGGTATATCGACTTTATTTCATCAATTGTATTTGCCCCAACAAAAACCCCATGGTTTTCCAAAAATATAACTTGTGGATCTCCACCTGCCCTCTTTCTGAACTTGTTGAGTTCTTCTTCTACCTTCTTAAATAGTATATACCCCGGATCTGTATATTCGATATAGAGTGCATAGCTCCCAAATAATTCTGTGGAAATAGTCTTTGAATTTTTTGAGCAAAGTAAACCATTCAAAAGAGTTGGATGTGTATGAACAACGTATGGATATTCAATTATTTCATGCAATGAAGTTTCAACAGAAGGCCTTTGACCATCTCCCTCAATAATTGCCGCGTTTAAGTCCTTTTTAACTTCTGCTTCACGTAACAGAATATCTGAACTATACTTTTTTTCGGATATTTTCTTTAATTTATTTCGCGAAAGACAAACGAATCCTGTTTCATTGATATTCTCAAGTGAAACACCACTGGCTTTAATCCAAAGTTTTTCTTTATCCTTAAATGAAGTATTTCCTCCTCCTGCCAGCACATGATCCTTTTTCATCCCGTAAAATCGGGATATCTTAACCAGGTCTTTCAATTCAGAGGGATTTATTCCACCATTCTTATTCATACTAAGCTCACCTTTTTTCTAAAGTTTCCTTTTCATACTTTTGGATTTCTGAAATATAATCTACTCCCACCGGAACTTCATTTTTCAGACAGTAATAATCCCAAACTGCTCCAAAAGGCATCATTTTCATTATTTCCAGAAGAGCCAACCTTTCAAAGTTCTTACCATTTTCTTCATACTCCTTAAGCTTTTGAGCTGGTTCCAGCAGTGCTATAAGGAAAGCCTGCTGAACTGCACGTGTTCCAGCCACATAAGCCCCAATTCTGTTTATACTTGCATCAAAAAAATCCAATCCTAAGTTTACCCTGTTCAATGCATTCGCACGAATTACTTCCTGGGCTATCAGAATAATCTCTTCATTTAAAGTTACCACATGATCGCTGTCCCATCGTACACCCCTTGTTAAATGGAGCATCAATTCATCCAAATAAAGCAGACAGGACGAGATTTTATCTCCCACCTGTTCGGTCGGATGGTAATGCCCATTGTCAAGGCATATCATTTTCTGATTTTCAACTGCATAGGGCAAATAAAAGTCATAAGAGCCGACAACCATAGATTCAGATCCAATGCCAAAAAGCTTGCTTTCAACAGAATCTTTTAAATGATTTTTCGAATACTCTACAGAATAAATTTCATCCAATGATTGTTTCAGAAGTGCTCTATGAGTGTACCTGTCGACCGGAACATCTTTTGATCCGTCAGGAATCCAAAGATTATGAATACAGGCTGAACCTAACTGTGTTCCCATATCAGCACCAATTTTACGGCATCTTTTAACATGTTCCACCCAGAAGTGCCTATAATCTTCATTTTTACTAGAAAGAGTAAATCCATCCTCAGCTTTTGGGTGTGAGAAGCAGGTACAATTAAAATCCAGACCAATTCCCTGATCTTTTGCCCAAACAATCCAAGTCTGAAAATGTTTTGTTTCAATCTGGTCTCTATCGACAAGATCACCTCCAAAATCTCCATAAATAGCATGAAGATTTAGACGTTGCTTACCTGGCAAAAGCGATAAAACAAACTCGAGGTCTCTTTTCATTTCTTTTAGATTGGTAGCCTTCCCAGGGAAATTTCCGGTTACCTGCAATCCTCCTCCATCCAGGTTCGAATTCGGTGTTTCAAATCCACCAACATCATCGGTTTGCCAGCAATGCAGAGAAACAACTACCTCATCCAGTTTTATTAAAGCATCATCTACATCAATACCCATGCTTTCATATTTCGCCTTTGCCAGTTCAAATGCACTATAAGTTAATTCCAGACTTTTCATTATTTATATTTTTAATCTTATAATTTTTACAATGAATTTCCAATACCTACAATAAAAACCGAAAGTATAATAACACCAATACCTACTGTAATGGTCCATTTTGTTTTGGTTGCAACTCCTTTCCATTCCTTCTGGTATATGCCCCACATATTAGCGGTTAAAATGATGGTTGACATATGTAGTATCCACGAGCTGGCGCCATTGCCCAGTTTGCTTTCGCCCATCCCATAAAAAAAGAACTGCAGAAACCAGGTTGTACCTGCGAGTGCTGAGAACATAATGTTCTTTAAAATAGGTGTAGATTTATTGACAAAATCACCATAGCTTTTATTCTTTAGGCTTAAAATAGTAGTCCAGATTAAGTTACTTGTTAATCCCCCCCATAAAATAACCACAAAAGTCACATTATTCTGAAATAAAGGATTGTAACCGGCAGCCACCGCAGCATGGGCAAGCGGTTTTCCTGCTTCTATTCCAAAATTAAAGAAGGAACTTAATATTCCGGATATTATAGCAATGGTTAATCCTTTACCAAGACTAAACTCTTTTACGCTGGCTTTCTGCTCCTCCTCTGACAGGTCATTTTCCTTCATCATTCCTGCCTTTCCAGAAATTGCAATTCCAATCAGGCATATCAATACCCCAATTAAAACAAGCTGTCCTCCTGTATTACCCATCATATCCGTAAAGGAAATTTTTCCTTCAGTGGGGTTAATATTATAATATATAGAGGGAACTATTGCACCAAAAGCAGCACAAAATCCAAGCACAATAGAGTTCCCTAAGGACATACCCAGATACCTTACGCCAAGACCATACGTTAAGCCACCAATTCCCCATAGCAAACCCATTAAAAAAGTAAAATATAAAATTTGATGTGAGCTTGCAGCAATTATTTCAGCAAAACCCGGAACAGTAAGATAAGCAGCCAAAGGCGGAACAATCAACCATGAAAAAAGGCCTCCAACAATCCAGTAGCTTTCCCAGGCCCAACCCTTTACTTTGTTATATGGCATATAAAAACTACCAGAAGCAAATCCTCCAATAGAATGGTATATTATTCCTAAAATTACTTGCATAATGTATAGTTAATCAGTTTTTGCAGTTGGTCGACTTATAAAATCAGAATTAGGGAGGTTTTAATTGCCTAATCTCAGGATTAATAAGGTATTTTAAAATTAGATCGCAAGATAATAAATACATGGCTTAATCCCTGCTCTAAGAAACCAAGTTCTTTTCAGCAAGTCTTGAATATCCTCCAGAATTCTGTTTTTCTCTATTTTTATACTCATATATCTAACGATTGGCATACGTTTTTTTTTGGCTTAGGATTCCAAATGATACCAAATATGGGTTTTAATTAGACTTATTCTATCTAGCTTTTTCATTATCTTTCTTGCCCTAAAATTGAGCTTTGATATTTAATAAATCCAATATAAAAGTTCCTTCCAGAAGCAACTTTCTGCTTATTATATGCCTGGTTCTGTTATTTAATAGCAGCAATTCCTATGCTAAAGACCAGATGAAAATCAAAAAGCTTACCGGAGAAATTATTTTCGATGGCATGCCTTTTGAAGAAACCTGGGACCAGGTAGAGCCTTTGCCAGTTGCCATGTTTATGCCAAATTTCGGGAATGAGCCCACCGAAAAAACAGATATCCGTATATTCTACAACGACCAATACATTTATGTTGCAGGACGCCTTTATACCAAAGATCCTTCAACCATTCGTAATACAACAAAAAAAAGAGACGAATTCGGTGGTAACAGTGATAGCTTTGGAGTAGTGTTTGATAGTTTTAATGACAAAGAAAATGCCCTTTGCTTTATTACCACTCCATCAGGTCAAAGGACAGATTTTAGTGTTTATAATGATGCAAATGGAGGAGGCGGAAACATGCCTTTTAACGAAAGCTGGAATACATTCTGGGACGTAGAAACCAGTATAAATGACCAAGGTTGGTTTGTTGAAATGAGGATTCCTTTATCCAGCTTACGCTTTCAGGATAAGGAAGGGGAAACTACCATGGGATTTATTGCCTGGAGATGGATTCCAAATAGTAGTGAATCCATAATGTATCCACTTATTGATCCTGAATATGGGGACTTTGCATTTCTAAAACCTTCTCAGGCTAAAGAAATAGTTTTTGACGATATAAAATCAAAAAAACCAGTGTATATAACTCCCTATGCTTTGGCCGGTTGGGAGGAAAGCAGGAGGTTAAATATTGCTGAAACAGATTATCTCTATCAAAGTAAACCTATTTTTAAGGTGGGAGGAGACCTTAAATACGGCATCACCTCCAATCTGACATTAGATGTAACGGTAAACACAGATTTTGCCCAGGTGGAAGCCGATGATCAACAGGTGAACCTTACCAGATATTCTTTATTCTTCGAAGAAAAGAGACAGTTTTTCCAGGAGCGATCCTCTGTTTTTGATTTTAATTTAGGAGGACCCAACAACCTTTTTTATAGCAGGAGGATTGGTTTGTACGATGGTATGGTTGTTCCTATCTATGGAGGGGTTAGATTGGTGGGAAGAGCTGGTAAATGGGATTTAGGTTTCCTGAATATGCAAACTGCAGCAGCCCAAGGATATTCAGAGGTAACCGATCTGCAGGATTCCATTTTATTGGTATCAGAAAATTTTGGAGTTCTGAGAGCCCGCAGACAGGTAATCAATGAAAATAGTTACGTAGGAGCCATTGCAACCTCTCGCATAGGTATAGATGGTAAGTATAACTTGGCATATGGTTTGGATGCAATCATTCGAATTTTCGGCAATGATTATATCGATCTGAAATGGGCACAGACATTTGAGACAGACTCCACAAATAATCCATTTTCACTTGATCCTGCCCGATTTCGGTTTGAGTGGGAAAGAAGAACCATTAAAAAACTAGCCTACAGTTTCTCCTATTCATGGTCAGGAAAAGATTTTAATCCCGGAATTGGTTTCGAAGGAAGAGATAATTATATGAATTACAGAGGCAACATACAATGGGGATGGCTTCCAGGGGAGAATTCTAAATTGTATAGTCACAATATTTATCTCCGAGGGTCATATGTATCCAGAATAGAAAACAATTCTTTAGAATCAGTTGAAATAGGCCCGGGTTGGGAGTTCCAAACCAAAAACCTTTTCCAGGGTAATTTTCAAGTGAATTATTATGTAGAAGATGTGGATGAGGAATTCGAATTATCGGATGATGCCGAAATTCCTATTGGCACTTATAATTTCTGGTCCACTGAAATGTTTTTTCTCACCCCCGGCTCAAAACCTGTTTGGGTTATTTTCATGTTTAATGGGGGCCAGTTTTATGACGGTACCAGATTATCATTCGATGTGAATCCTACCTGGAATGTGTCATCAAGCCTAAATTTAGGTATTGAATACCAATTCAACCAGGTAAATTTTAAGGACAGAGATCAAAAATTCAATGCACAGATTGGCAGAATTAAGTTTTTGTATATGTTTAGCACCAAGTTAACTTTAAGTGCATTCATCCAATATAATAGTGCCATTAAGTCTATTTCCTCCAATATTAAATTCCGATTTAATCCCCGTGAAGGAAATGATTTGTATATTGTTTACAACGAGGGAAGAAATACACAGCTGATTAGTGAAATACCCAGACTTCCAAATGTTTCAGGAAGGTCTATCATGGTGAAATACACTTATACTTTCAGATTGTAAGTAATATTAGTGGAAAGTTGAGAAATTAAAGTTGCATTTAAGCGATCACTCATTCAGTTCCACTTTTACCCTGATTAATCCACGGAAATCACCTTCTTTATAATTTAAAGCCTTATCCTCAGGGTATTTATCATGGAGAACTGAAACCAGTTCTGTATTCATATTACCCTGATTCCCATGGCATTGTATACATAATCCATTCATTATCAGGGGACGGTAGAAGTAAAAATAGGATTCATCTTCAAGATTGATTTTCTGGATAAATTCTGGTGGAAGTTCTTTTCCGTCATGTGCAAATTTCTCATAGTATTTCAATGCCACTTTTTCATATTTATCAGGTTCATTTAATGGGTTTCGATACTTAAATGAAGTTCGCTTTACCTCAACCGGATACTGTGAAGCGATTGTTAACATTTCTGTTAGTGGCAAAGCTCTGATATTACAGAATCGGGTAGCCTCTACGAGTCCTTCCCTCTTAATGGCTGCTGACAATTCAGAGCTGAGTGTTACCAGGAGCTTAGATGCCATATAATTCCCAACCTCTCCAACCATGATGGCCTCAGATTCACTAGGTTCAGAAATCTCCTTATCCGATTGCATGCAAGATCCTAATAGAAAGGAAAGAAGTGTAATTCTCAAAAACAGGTACATTCTCTTGTTAATTGATTTTCGCACGTCAATTGTATGAAATAATGGACTTTTTCAAAGTTATAAGAAAAATAACTTTAATACAAGGACTTAAGAGCAAATGAAATGAATTAGTAATCAGCACCGGCCAGCCTATTTTGACATGATTTCTGCCATTTCACTAATAATTCTTTGTATTCCGCCACAATATCCGGAAACTTAGAGGAAAGATCTGTATTTTCGCCTGGATCTTCAAATAGATCATAGAGTTCGAAATTCTCTCCCTGATCACTGCTGTATGCTTTAAATTGATTGGTAGTCAGGGCTAGTTGTTTTCCAGATTCAAAATAAATGGGTTTGTTCCTTTGATTTACATCACCAATCATTAGGGGCCACAATGATATACCATCAATGGGTTCCATGTCATCAGCTTTTTCAATATCCAGAATTTCCACAATAGTTGGAAAATAATCCAGTGTACTTGCAGGCATATCAGTTGTCCTGCCCTCATCAACCATGAGAGGCCATTTGAGAATCCCTGGCACCCTGATGCCTCCCTCATATAATGACCTCTTTCTTCCCCTAAGCTTGCCTGCAGATCCAGGAAAATCCTGATTCTGCAACTTTCCTTCAGGACCATTATCACTGGTAAACCAGATCATTGTATTTTCGGAGGTTTTAAGGTCTTCCAGTTTAGCATTCAACCTTCCAATTTGCTCATCCATTGCCGTTATGCAACCGAAATAATTTTCCTCTTCATTGGAGTAACCGGCATATAAAGTTCTATGAAGACTATCTGCCAATACAGGAAGATGTGGTGCATGAAACCAGATAACAGCAAAGAAAGGCTTCTCTTCCCGAACTGATTTCTCAATAAATGGAATAACTCTGTCCATAATAATTTCCGAATCATCCCCTTCAAGGTTTTGAGTTACAAGATCTCCTTGCTCATCCCAATAAAATGTGCCGAAGGATTTCTCCCTATCTCTATTCCCCTGCCATCCTAGAGGTGTTAACATAGGATCGTAGGTTGGCAATTTGGCTTCAGTTGAGAAACAAACATCAAAACCATTTTCCCAGGGTGGAGCAAAATGCTCCAGGTGATCCTTCCCCCCTCGGTTTGAGTCCTTCATATCCCTGGATAAAGTTCCCAAATGCCATTTCCCAAAATGTCCGCTTACATAGCCTCTACTTTTCAATTTTTCAGAAAGTAATATCTCCTCTTGTGGAATGTGACCAACATTGGCCGAGAAAATCCCATACCTATATGGGTGTCTGCCTGTTAAACAACTTCCTCGTGTGGGAGAACAAACCGGAGAGGATGAATAAAACCGATTAAATACCAATCCTTCGCTAGCCATTTTATCAATATTGGGAGTCTGAATGATAGCATTCCCATTATAGCCAGTATCTCCCCAGCCGAGATCATCAGCCATTATCAAAACAATATTGGGAGGATTTTCAGTAAAATACTCCTTATCTATAACTTTTTGATTTTGACAAGAAGCAAATACCAAAGAAATAATGATAATTAAGAGATTTATTTTTCCCATTGAATGTTACGAGTTAAAACTAATTCATCCAATCCAGGCCTGGCCAATTGTCAGAGGGAGCATTTTCCTGTACTTCACCCTGAGTACTTCGCCCTGAAACAATATAAGACTTTAGCAATTCTTTCATCTCATCAACAATTTCCGGATGTTTTTCAGCCACATTTTGTGTTTCCCCAATATCTGAATCCAGATCATACAGTTGAAGAGGTGGAAGTTTTAAATCTTTTGCTATTTCAGGTTTTGGATAGCTCCAACCACCAGAGCCCGGGCACATAATCAACTTCCATTTCCCTTTACGAATGGCAAAAGAGCCATTCACAGAGTGGTGTATCGTTGCTTCCCGTATCAAGATTTCAGATTCTCCATACAAGGCAGGTAAAAAACTAAAGCTATCTTCTCCGGCATTGTCTGGAAGTTGGATATTTAGTATTTCTGCACAGGTAGCCACTAAATCAGTTAAACAGATAGTTTCATCTGAAGAAGTTGCAGGCACAATTTTCCCCGGCCAACTGGCCACAAAAGGAACTCTGTGTCCTCCCTCATAAATATCGGCTTTATGTCCCCTGTAAACCAGGCTGGGATTGTGCCCAAATTCATCCAACTCTTTGAAGTCAGCCTGAGGCGAACATCCATTATCACTGGTAAATATGAATAAAGTATTGTCAGAATATCCGTATTCTTCAAGTGCTTTATAAACCAGCTCAACCGTATGATCTACCTGCAAAACAAAATCTCCATAGGGATTTGTTCCACTCTTGCCTTTAAATTCATCTGTAGGCAATATGGGTGTGTGAGGAGCTGGTAAAGCAAAATAAAGAAAAAATGGTTTATCGTCTTTCTTTGATTTATGCCGTTTAATAAAATCAACAGCTTTTTGAGCCAAATGAGGCAATACATTTTCATGCTCAAAATCAGAACCGGTATGTCCCAATCGCCACCAGCCAAACTTAGAGCTATTCTGGGTAAACCGGTTTGGAAGGGATGTTACATGGTCATTTTCGATATAAACATAGGGAGGGATATCGAGTGAGGCCGTAATACCATAGAAATAATCAAATCCCCTAGTAACAGGGCCATTGAGTATTTTTTTTGAGAAGTCAATACTATCTGGAAATTCCTCCTGGTATTGCCAGCCCAAACCCAGGTGCCATTTTCCGATACAAGCAGTTTCATAGCCATTATTACTCAATAATGATCCTACTGTCAATCTATTCTCCTCTATCAATTCATTGTCCCAACTCCACAATACACCACTTTTAAGTTTTGAGCGCCAGGAATATCTTCCTGTCAATATCCCATACCTGGTTGGGGAGCAAACTGCAGAACCTGAATGGGCATCGGTAAAAATTATTCCTTCATCAGCAATTCTATCAATATTTGGTGTTTCCCAGGCTGCATTCATATTTATAGAAGAGACATCACCGGGTCCCATGTCATCAGCCAGAATATATACGATATTGGGATGACCCATATCCTGCTTTTCATCATTGATACATGAGGATAATCCAACACCGGCAATAATCAATATCAAGGCATTGACTTTAAGAACTCTAGAACAACTTACTCTCATGATTTTTTAATTTAGTGTCATGTTTGAAATAACAGACCTGATTCTGTCCATATATTTTTCATAATTGTATCCAACTTCTGAGGGAGAGGGGCCTACCCAATTGCTTTTCTGGCCTTCAATACTTATTTTACCATCTTGATTGATAGTAACCAAGGCATACAATGGATCATTATAGGGACAGGTATATTTTATCCATGGATAGTTTTCATCAATGCTTGTACTATAACTGATATGCTTATAATCATCACCAACCCAGAAATAAGACATAGAGTTAATCTCCACATACCAGATATCATTTATTTGTATGGCTGTATCCATATGACTGTGACCATTGAAACATGCAAGGACTTTCCTTTCACCTACACTTTGATTTTCCTTTTCTAGAATGGACCGCACCTCGTTTGCATTTTCAATTCCCCATTCATCTTCCATGCTTTGGTGTGAAAATATAATACATGGCAAATCAGTCTGTGAGAGATCTCTAGTAAGCCAATTTCTCTGTTCCTTTCCCAGATACCTGGCATATCCTTCCTGGGCAGACTCGGGTGAATCATTGCCATCCAAAACAACAAAATGAAAGCCATTGTTGTCAAAAGAATAATATTTTGATGGCATCTTCCAATATAAAACAGTCTCTTCGCGGGAAAATCCACCATCCATATCATGATTCCCCAATACATGATAATTAGGGCCTTCAAAAGAATTCCAAATATTCATAAAAGTGTCATTGTAGGTATAAGGTCTGCAAAAATCTCCCAATTGTATTGTAAAATCAACCTGCTTTTGATTCATGTCATTTATGAATTTTGAAAGCCTTTCATCTGCATCATGCATAAGGTCTTTATGCACATCTGTACAAATTCCAAAAGAAACAGAGTTTTTGGCTGTCTGATTTGAACACGATATGAATCCAAAAGCCAGGAGAATTGAGAGACTTCCAAAAATAATATGGAACCTGTTTATTTTCATTGAGATCCAGCTATTTGGCTAGTAAAAACAATAGAGACTATTCCTTGGGTTCAATTATGTTTTTTAATTGATAGACTATGAGAATATCAACTAGTCCAAATATCAGTAAGGCCACTCCAATCCATATAATGAGGGCTTTTGTAGATAATTCAGGGTGAAAAATTACCAGAATACCTAAAATCAGGAATAGTAAACCAACAAATAAAGATTTGCCCCATGAATCAATTCCACCATTTTTCATGTCAAGGGAGACAGATATTCTAATAATTCCTTCAATAATTATCCATACACCTACCATGATAGCCAGGATAGTCATAGAGAGGGATGGAATCAGGATCAAAATAAGCCCAAAGACTACACTCAGTGCACCTTCAATAAGGGGGAAAACTGTACCCTTTTCACCTTTTGTCCGCTTTGAGATAGCAGAAAAAAGAACAAATGCTCCTGTTAGAAGTGCTGCAATACCAAAAATAACTGTTATGGTTTTTACTACCTGAATAGGATAAATTATCAACAAAAGTCCAATTATTGCAAAGATTACACCTTTCGTAATGCCTACAGAAAATGAGTTTGTCTTCATAAATAAAATTTTAGTTGTTATATAAATTTTTAATATCTATTTGTTCATCAATCACTTAGGCATTAGACTTTTATTTCCAGATAAAATCACCCGTATTTACCTGCCAATCATTTCCAAAATAACCTGCCATACTTATACCACTTTTTCCATTTTCAATAAATTCTGAGGATAATATAAGGCAATCAGGGAAGCCATTTCCAGGCAACAAATAAGGAAGGTTGGTTAGCAGCATGGCTCCGGAAATGCCTGTTCCGGCAACTACCCCAACACTGGCTATTTCACTGTCATTTCTGGGATATGTAAAAAGAATACCCAGATCATTAGCTTTAACTGACTGAGAACCAACCTTAATTAGTTTCTTTGTCACTTTTATCGGGCATTCATTAAGAAGCATCTCCCATGCCTTATTCGTACTTTCATTTCCATAAAGAATAACATTTCTATCAGGATATTTGGCAGGATCAAAATCTGTATCTAGAATAATATCAATGGAACCATTTCCCTGGTACCAGAATGTTTCTGCATCGTATCTGGCTTTTTCCATGGCCCATTTATCCTCGGTCTTATTCCCCTGTGTACCCAGAACAAATACCATGTTGTGATTGAATGCATCCTTAAATGTGCCATTTCTGTGTGGCCCTTTATCCCTGTACGAAGGTTTACTGATCAACTCCCATTTATTATTTTGCCAATTCAACCATATCTTATCCTTAATTAATTTCTCTTTTTCAATCTTCAATTCTACTCCATCCAATGAAATCATTACACTTTTTTCTCTATCTACCTGTACCAGATCCAGACCCAGGATTGAAACATTTTCCGTATTCCCGAAAAACACATTTCGTCCGGGATCAAACTTAATATCTGCCGAGCTTATTTCTAGTGGTTTAATTTGTGAATGAATAGTTAACCAGTTGGAACTTGAAGATACACCCGGATTTGCAGTACTAAAATCAATTTTCCGAATCCTCTCTTTTCCAGGCAAGGAATGCCGGGCAAAAAAGTCAAACATGGGCTGCCAATCCACACAATCGGTCCCTGGTTCCTCAGATACATCCCACCAATGTCCGGCACCTGGTTGTTCGTGGTACATAAAGTCATGATGAAAAGTCTCAAGGTGCTCTACCATTAGCCTGGCCTGGCCCACCGGAACACTTCTGTCTTCATCGCCATGAATTATATAAACCCCCTGATGTTTATAATTTTGCTCCAGCTCAAAGGTTTTTAGTGGAAGTTCTGCTCTGCTAAGCATATATCCCATTTTAGAAGTATCCTTATCAATCCCCCCCATCGCGTAAGACCACCAGCTTATCCAACCAGCACTTGGGCCAATTGCCGCAAACTTATCGGGGTAGGTTGCCCCTAGTATCCAGGATCCATGTCCTCCCATTGAATGACCTGTAAGGTAAACACGTTCAGGATCATACCCCAAAGATCCTTTTGCTATTTTCAATACTTCCAATGCATCAATTCTTCCCCAATCTTCCCAGTCGTATCCGTAGGGTCGTCGATTGGTAGGGCTAACTATATTTGCCCAGCTTTTGTGGTTATAAGAGCCAGCCTGGTTTATAGCTTCCACATTGGCACCATGAACAGAAAGCACAAGAGCAGGACTTTCCGGTATTTTCTTATCATTAACCGGGTTGACAGCAAAATATTGAACACTGTTGTCAATGGAGCTTCTGAAAGTTCTTTTGTGTGTATCTCCCTGATCAAGAACCCGTAAAAATATACTATCAGCAACGATTGGTCTTGCTAAAGGTACATCGGAATCATGTAACTCAAGGCGTATACCAAGTTTCCCTTTATGAGGAATCGCGGGTACTGAGATATTAAAGGCCACTTTACGGATGCTATAAGGCTGAATTATTGGAACAGAATATTTTGTCTTTTCAAGACCATCACCACTGGTAGAAATCAATAAGTTCTTTTGTGGTTTGTCCCCGGCATTTATAATAACCACCGCTCCCCATGAATCCAGAGACTCTCCAACGATCAAATCAGGCAAGGTATTATCTTTCACATTCAATAGAAGCTCTGATTCAGGCTCATGGAAGACAAGCTTCAACCTCCCTCTGGTAATATAAAATAGGAAATGGTTCTTCCCTTTCCTTAGTTTCACAGGTAAGAGTGAAAAATTGAATTTTGGTTCCCAATCTTCATATTTTTCCTTCGACTGGTACTTATTCCCCATTCTGGGTACTCCATTAATATATACCATATTGTGCCCCATACCTTCCAGGAGTACTACTTTTTCATCTTTGCTTTCAACCGATGTGTAAATCCAGGCCCCTCTCAGTTCACTCCCCTTAAACCAGCCTTCGTCATCAACCGATAATTCCTGCCAGGCAATAGTTGTATCATTAAACACAACCTTCTCTCCTACCTGAGGCTCCTCCCATGTTTTGTCCAATATACTTCCCTCGACTGGGTCAACAGAAAATGGTTTCCGCATATAGGACCTGGGAACAGGAATCAACTTTCCTCGCTGAATTATCATTGTCCCATCTTGAAATTCTGGTTGCCCATACGAAGTTTCATGTAATAACAAGGCAAGTAATATTACCAAGCTTGTTGTCAATAGTATTCTATTTAAGTTTTTAATTTTCACAAAAGGTTTTTAAAATATGAA
>JASJGS010000099.1:0-4664 GCA_033791445.1 Bacteroidales bacterium
TCTGTTGTTGAGAAATTCATAGAAAAGGCTAGGTCATCTACGATATTTTCGGGTTTCCTGCGTAAATAACCATCCTCATCAATGTTCCCAAGAATATACTTTCCCAGAACTTCTTGCTTCTCCGTTAATCTTCTAAGGCCCAACTGTGCATCAAGATGATCGTGAAAAGTATCTCCAACAGAAAAGGGAATTTCTGCCTTTTTATCATCGCTGGAATAATTTTTCGACATTAACTTGTAGGAAGGGATATCTTCATCGTTAAGGTAATCAGATAGTGTAAATTCTTCCTGATCGTTATCTACGTCATTTTCTAATTCCCCATCATTGTTTTGATCATCATTTGTATCCTGGGTGCCATCTTCCAGTACCGGATTTTCTTCCAGTTCTTTCTTTATCCTCTGCTCAAGTTCTATCGTTGGAATCTCCAGAAGTTTGATCATCTGGATCTGCTGCGGAGAAAGCTTTTGTAAAAGTTTATGTTGTAACCTTTGTTTTAACATTTATGATTTCTAAATCACCAGATATTCAAACCCAAAATAACAATAATATTTGAATTAAATAGCACAGATATTAATATTTCTCCTACCAGAAATTTTGATACTTAATCGCAGAATGAAATACTTAAAAATAAGGCTTTCCTTTCTGCTAATTTTATTTTCTCAAGGATATGCAAATAGGTATTTATCTAAAAAATTCAACCAAGGTTACCTTTCCTAATTAAAATTCAGCATTCTTTGGTGTTCTTGGAAATGGAATTACGTCTCTTATATTTTTCATGCCTGTAACAAATAAAACCATTCGCTCAAAACCCAATCCAAATCCACTATGCGGTGCGGTACCAAATTTCCGTGTATCAAGGTACCACCACAAATCTTTTTTAGGAATTTTAAGTTCCTTAATCCTACTTTCTAGTTTTTCATAGTTTTCCTCCCTTTGTGATCCACCAATTATTTCTCCAATTCTTGGAAACAATACATCCATGGCCCTGACGGTTTTACCATCGTCGTTTTGTTTCATATAAAATGCTTTAATTTCAATTGGATAATCAGACAAAATTACTGGCTTTTTAAAATGTACCTCCACCAGGTAGCGCTCATGTTCTGACTGAAGATCAACCCCCCATTTTACCGGAAATTCAAATTCCTTACCTGATTTAACCAGAATATCAATAGCTTCGGTGTACCCAATTCTAATATAATCCTGCTCTGTGATTGCTTTTAGGGTAGCTATGAGTTCCTCATCGTACATTTTATTCAGGAACTCCAGATCATCCATACAGTTTTCAAGAATATACCGTACAAGGTATTTCAAAAAGTCCTCTGCAAGATCCATATTATCATGAATATCATAAAATGCCATTTCTGGCTCTATCATCCAAAACTCAGCAAGATGCCTGGGAGTATTTGAGTTTTCGGCTCTGAAAGTTGGACCAAATGTGTAGATTTGTGAAAGAGCCAATGCTCCCAATTCTCCCTCGAGCTGGCCGGAAACGGTTAAATTGGTTTCCTTACCGAAAAAATCTTCGGTATAATCAATTTTACCATGCTCATTTAAAGGAGGATTTACCGGGTCCAGTACTGAAACTCTGAACATTTCACCTGCACCCTCAGCATCAGAGCCAGTTATTATGGGTGTATGCAAATAATAAAACCCGTTTTCGTTGAAGTATTTATGAATGGCAAATGCGAGGGCATGCCTGATACGAAATATAGCTCCAAATGTATTGGTTCTGGGTCGTAAATGGGCAACTGATCTTAAAAACTCCAAACTATGTCCCTTTTTCTGCAATGGATATGAAGAACTATCGGCAAGTCCATACACTTCAATGTCACTAGCCTGTATTTCAACAGACTGGCCTTTGCCCAATGATTCTACCAGCTTCCCTTTAACTCTTAAACAGGCACCCGTTGAGATCGATTTGATCATTTCATCATCAAACATTTCGACCTCGGCTACAACCTGAATATTATGTATTACTGAACCATCATTCAGGGCTATAAATGCAATTTTATTATTGCCTCTTTTCGTCCGAACCCATCCTTTTACCTCCACTTCTCTGTTGAACTCTTTTGTCTTGAGTAACCCTCCAATTTTTTCTCTTCTTTGCATTTATTTCATTTTATGGATTAAAAAATTCATGCAAAAATACAATTTTTCCATGATTGATATAGATTGGTATAAAAGTAAATTGTTTCCTGGCTACTAAAAGAACATCCTTAATTGTCCATATTACATCTCATTTTCTTTTTTTTATAATTTTAAATTCATAGTTTAGCCTGTACTATTACATGAAAATTTCCAGATGGAAGAAAACAGCAATTTTATACTAATCCCCTGGGACTTCACAAAAGTCTCCGAAAATGCACTTTTGCATGGTATTAAAATTGCAAAAATGACGGAGGATACAATAATTATTCAGCATGTGGTTGAAAAAAAATTGTCGCCTGAAAAAGAGAAAGAAGTCCTAAAAAAACTAGATAATGTAAAAGAGAAATTTGAGAATCTTTTTGGGGTAAAGATTCAAGTATTAATTAGCAAGGGAAACATCTTCTCAGCCATTTCAAATTTTGCCAATAAGAACCTTGCCAGTATGGTTATTATGGGAACCCATGGAGTGAAGGGTATGCAAAAAATAACTGGAAGTTGGGCATTAAAAGTAATTTCTGGCTCCAAAGTGCCATTTATGGTAGTTCAGGATAAGCCTGGGGATTGGGATAAGTATAATAACATTGTATTCCTTGTAGATTTCAGGGAAGAAAACAAAGATAAATTGCGCTGGGCCATATTCATGGGTAAATATTTCGATTCAAAAGTGTATATTTTGAAGTCAAAGGAGATAGATCCTAAACTGGTAAAGAAAACGAATACCTACCTGAATTTTGCTGTGAAGTTTCTAATCCAAAATCGGCTAGATTATGAGATTTGCGAACTACCCTTATCTTCTAATCTGGCAAAAGACACCTTGGATTTTGCTCAGGATTTAAATGCTGATTTGATTCTTATTACCACTACTAAGAACATCACTCCAGCTAAATTTTTACTTGGAGTGCAAGAGCAATATATTATTGCAAACAGCTCAAGAATTCCGGTTATGTGTTTAAATCCATAATTTCAATAAGGGAATTTCTACTATAATTATTCCATTTCAGAATTTTCAGCCTTTAACTTTTGAAGCGATTCTTCTGTTAAATAAAATGAATATTGCTAATACCACAAACCACTGCACCAAACAAGTCATAACGCTAAACGGATTTAAAGGATTATACCAGGCCTCAGGTGCAAATACAGTGGCTGATTGAAAGAGCCACCAGAATAATAGAATAAATGCAGCAACAGGAACGATATATTTCATTTCAACAATCCACCATTTTCCAACTCTCCAATCATTCTGAATGGTACCAAGTTCCTCTGTCATTCGTTTCGCTCCTAATTTTATTATTGCTGCTGCAATAAAGGCGCCTGAGATCATTAATGCAATACCCCAAACATAATCCTGATTGCTCAAAAAATTGAGGTTTTTAGCTGAGGGTATACCAAATAAATAAACCACAGCCACAACAATACTGACTGCTTTTGATCTGCTTAAGCCCATATCAAGTAGAACTCTTGTTGGAAGTTCAAACATGGCAATGATGGAAGAAAATCCCGCAAATGTAAGCCCAAGAAAAAACAAGACTGCTAAAACAGAACCCATGGGCATTTTTGCAAAAAGCTGTGGCATCCATATAAAGGTAAGTCCTGTAGAAGCCGGGCCACTAGATTTCATAATCTCCAATGTTTCAGAACTGCTCATCCCCATATCATTTTGGAGAACAGAAAATACCGTGCCGAATACCATTATGGCAGCAATAATAGAAACAATATTATTTCCAATACCAGTTATAAATGCATTTTTAACGACGCCAAATTTAGATTGCATATAAACCGCATAGGTAAGAAATAAACCCCAACCAGCCCCCGTATCCCATGCATTTTGAGTTAATGCCGCCAACCATATTTTGGGTTTTTCCAGCTGTTCCCAGTCGGGTGTGAACAAATATTTTATTCCCTCAAATGCACCGGGCAGGGTTATTGCGCGAATAAGCGATAACAATACAATGAATAAAAGAGTTGGTATAAGTATTTTATTCACCTTCTCAATTGTCCTTACACCCCTCCATACAACAAGCGCACCAAAACCAACTGCAAGGAAATGAAAAAGTAAGGGCCAGTTACTGTCCTGAAACCTATCCCAAACTCCCATGGCTTCAACTGAATCTACAGGAAGTGGATGAAATAAGGTTATATAGAAATAATAAATACACCAGCCAACAACTACTGTATAGAAAAAAGCGATTGCCGTAGAAACAAAGGCAACAAAAGTACCCATCCAGGCAAATTTTTCACCAATGGCTTTCTTAAAAACACCAATAGTACCCAACCTGAATTTTCTGCCCAGGGTATATTCTGCAATAATTAATGGAATGCTCCAAACAAACAAAAAAATGAGCCAGGCAAACAGAAATGCACCTGCACCATCCTCACCCCCACTTTGTGCGGCAATTCTTGGGAATCGCCAAATATTTCCAGTACCTACAGCAATACCAAGTGCACTTAGTATTAACCCCAGACGGGATGAAAACCTTTGATTATTATTTGTTTCAACATTTTGTGTCATAGGTTTC
>JASJGS010000100.1:0-9707 GCA_033791445.1 Bacteroidales bacterium
CTAGCTCTAAAGTTAGCCTTTCAATTCCTCAGGAGCTTCAATTACAGAACATGGGAGAAACTTCAAAATTCTCCTGGATCGAAAATGACTCATGCTTTGCACTTCTTGACCATAATCGAATTGTATGGCAATTCAATTATAATACCAAACATGGAAAGCCATTTTTTCATCCGATTTACGTAAATAAAAGCCGAATTACCTGTCTGAGTCCCGATGATCACATCTGGCATTTAGGGCAATGGTTTTCCTGGAAGTTTATTAATGAGAAAAATTATTGGGAGTATATTGGCAATACCTACCAGTCAGAAGGAATTACAGATGTACAAGAGATCAAATTAAATAAAGGGAAAGATTTTTCAGTTGAGATTACATTGAAAATTGAATACCGTCCTCAAAATGGGGAAACAATATTGAGGGAGGACAGAATCATTCAGATCTCCCCACCGCAAAAGGATGGCAGCATCTACATGGATTATAATATGGTTTTTGAGGCCATTGCTGACAAAGTCGATTTAAATCGAACTCCCATTGAGGGAGAGCCAGATGGCATGTCATGGGGTGGCTACGCAGGGCTATCTATTCGATTTAATCAGGATATGATGAGGCCTCAATTTATTTCAAGTTTTGAAGAGATCAATAAGATTAATGGCATGGCGGGCGATTGGTTGTATATGGGTTTTCAGGGCTTGAATGGAGAGCCGATTGGTTCAGCAATAATGATAGCTGATGACAGCAGAAGAGAAGGGGAAGCATGGTATACTGTGAATACTCCTGAGCAACCATTTTATTATTTCAGCCCGGCATATTTATATTTAAAGCCTCACTTATTAAATAAAGGAGAAAAAATTAACTTAAAATATAGGATTCTGCATGTTAGTGGGGATGCTTCATTCGAAAGTCTTAACCAAGAATTTAAAAAATATTCAAATCATGAAAAAAATTAAGCCCAAAAGTCTAAACAGGAGAACATTTTTAAAAAATACAGCCCTGGGAGTTGGTGGAACCATTTTAGCTCCTACCATTTTGCAATCATGCATAGGCAGCACAAAAGCCAATAGTCGGATTCAGCTCGGGCATATTGGAGTGGGATCAAGAGGATGGAATGAGCTTAAGGATTATTTTTTACCATTGGACTCATCATGGTCAGTTGCCATTTCTGATGTCTGGCAGGAGAGACGAGAAAAAGGGACAAAATATATTAATGAGTATTATAAAAGTAAGGCACTTGACGCACCGGAATGTATGCCATACCTGGATTTTGATGACATACTTCAACGCAAAGATATTGATGCGGTTCACATTACAACTCCTGACCATTGGCATGTACCAGCAGCCATTAAAGCAGCACGTGCCGGAAAACATATAATGCTGGCCAAACCATTGGGGTTGAGTTATCCAAACTATATGATTCTTAAAAAAGAATTAAAAGAAAACAATGTTAAATTCCATTATGGTACTCAACAAAGGTCTATGCGCCATATGAATTTGGGAATAAATATGATTAAGGAGGGCAAAATAGGAGACATTGAACGAGTTGAAGTTTGGGCTCCAGGAAAGAATCCAGTTAATTCTCCAGTATGCAATGAAGTTTCGGTACCTGAAGGCCTTGATTTTGAACGATGGACCGGCCCTGCACCCTTAAACACTTTCTGTCCTGACAGGGTAACAAACAATAGTTCATGGTTTCAGTACGATTATAGTATTGGATTTCTTGGAGGTTGGGGTGCCCATCCACTTGACATTTTGGTGTGGGGATTAAAGGATAGGATTAATGGAACATATACATGTGAAGGAACAGGTAATTTTTGGTCTGAGGGAGGCATGTATAACAACATATATTCCTGGGATGTAATCTGTAAATATCAGAGCGGAATCGAATTACATTTTGTTAGCACTGACATTGCTTCACAAAATATGCTAGAACACCGCGAGGTGAAAGAAGGAAATGGCACTACCTTTTATGGGTCAAAAGGTTGGATTTCGCTTAGCAGATCCTCTGCCCAGTCTGATATTCCAGAAATTAATCAGAAGCTAAATAATTTTCCTAAAAACGAAAAAGGCTGGATACTTGGGGAGGAAAATACTATGGGCCAGATGTTTGTGGATGTTATTACTGGAAAATCTGAGGAAACATGTCCCCTGGATGAGGCAATTATTTCTGATACCATTAGCCATATGGGTGATATAGCCATCAGAACAAATCGAAAAGTTACCTGGGATCCTGAAAAGGGTAAGGTGCTTGATGACGAAGAGGCAAATAACTTATATATTCGAAAAATGCGGGAACCATTTAAAGTATAAGAATCAATTTGGTCAACCTGATTTATTTTCATAAAAAATACAATTTGCATTTTTAAGAAGATCATTTAGTTTTCATAAATTCAGATATATAAGAGTAAAAGATGTTTCATATACTTTATAATTATATCCAATCTGCCTTCCGGAATATTTTTAAGAACAAAATATTCTCCATACTAAACCTCATAAGTCTTTCAGTGGGTATTGCAGCTTGCCTCTTGTTATTCCAATATGTCTTTTACGAGAATAGTTTCGATAAATTTCATGAAAACAGTGAAAATATTTACCGTATTCGGTATGATGGTTATCGAAATGGAAATTTGATGTTTGCCTGTGCTGCTGCGGTACCTGCAGTGGGTCCGGCAATGAAAGAGAATTTTCCTGAAGTCTTGGAATTTTCCTGGGCATTTCCTCAGGATGGCATTCTTTCTACCGGTGATAATATTTCTTTTCGGGAAAGGAAAATACAGATTGCTACTCCCTCTTTTTTAAGAATGTTCGATTGGGAAATAATACGAGGTGATACATCTGCACTAACTCTTCCATATTCTGCTGTAATAACCGAATCAACAGCTAAAAAGTATTTTGGGAATGAAGATCCTATTGGGAAAGAGCTAATTCTTTGGGGAGAACATTCCTGCGAAGTGAGAGGCGTAATGAAAGATATTCCTGAAAATTCACATATTAAATTCACAGTGCTTATTTCAGCTGAGACTCTTCATCAGCAAACTGATAATCAAAGTCGAACAGCATGGGGGTGGTATGATTTTAACACCTATATTCTGCTGGAAGAAGGAGCCGATCCTATGGAATTCCAGCAAAAATTTGCAGATTGGCTGGCTGAAGAAAAAAAGGAAGAATGGGAGGAATACAATGGTCACCAGGAATTTATTCTTCAACCCCTGGAAGATATTCACCTTCATTCTGAACTTTTACAAGAATCAGAACCAGAAGAAAATGGCGATGCAAATACGGTTTCAATTCTTTCGCTGATTGCTCTTTCTGTACTCATCATTGCATGGGTAAATTATATAAATATGAGTAGCAGTCGTGCGCTGGAGAGGGCAAGGGAAGTGGGTATCAGGAAAGTTGTGGGGGCTCATCGAAGGCAACTAATTCGCCAATTCCTTTTTGAGGCTTTTTTAATGAATATTCTGGCCGCTGGCATCTCCATATTAATTGTGGCTCTGGTACTTCCTTCATTTAACCAGTTAACCGGCAGGAACCTTACCATGTCTCTTTTTGGAGAGCCAACTTTCTGGGCAGGCCTAAGCGCCCTATTTCTTGCCGGGGCACTTTTGTCTGGTCTTTACCCGGCATTTGTGCTTTCTTCCTTTAAACCGATTGAAGTACTTAAAGGCAAATTTAGCAATTCAGGAAAAGGCTACTTATTTAGGAAAATTCTTGTGGTTTTTCAATTTAGTGCCTCTGTTTCCTTTATTGCTGGTACCGTATTGATTTACTCTCAATTAAAATATATGCGCGACCAGGATCTTGGAGTAAACATTGACCAAACTTTGGTTTTAAAAGGGCCCGGTGTAGGTATTGATACAACTTTTAATGAGAAATTCAAGACTTTTAAAAATGAAATAAAATCCATTCCGGGGATAGAACATTTATCAGCATCTACTAATATACCCGGTGATGAAATATTTTGGGCCAGTGGAATTCGCCGGACTGATGAAGAACAGAGCCGTGGCGTAATGTATAAAATTGGCCTGGATGAAGATTATATTCCGGCATTTGATATTGAGATATTAGCAGGGCGAAATTTTTCTCCGGAATATGGTACAGAAGACCTGGCAGTAATTATTAATAAAAAATGTGTTGAATTTATAGAATATGAATCTCCTGAAGAGGCGATTGGCCAAAAAGTACATATCGATGGAGAAGATCGCCATATTATTGGAGTTATAGCAGATTACCATCAGATGTCTCTTAAACAGGAACCCATTCCATTGATATACTTCTATATACCTGCAAACCGCTCATTTTTTGCGATGAAAATTAGTCCCGATCGAGTGGATCAGGCTATAGATGAATTGAAAGTGGTTTATGATGATTTTTTCCCGGGAAATCCTTTTAATTATTTTTTCCTCGATGTTTTTTATGACCGGCAATACCGAATTGAAAAACAAATATTTGTGGCAATAGGTGTTTTTTCCCTTGTTGCCATTATTATTGCAGCTCTGGGCCTTTTTGGGCTTTCATCTTATACTATTCTTCAAAGAACTCGTGAGATAGGAATACGTAAGGTACATGGTGCCAGCGTAACTAGAATTCTGTTCCTGCTGTCCAGAGAATTTCTTGAATTAATAATTTTGTCAATTGTAATTTCTACACCTATAACCTGGTGGGGAATTAGTAAATGGATGGAAAATTATCCTTATCAGGTAGGGATAAACTGGGGAGTATTCCTGGTTACAGGTTTGCTGGTTATTCTTTTTGCACTTTTTGCAGTAGCAATTCAAACAATTCGTGCAGCCAATACCAACCCTGCTCAATCACTAAAATATGAATAATCCAATTAGTTGATTATTGGAAGATTTTCAATTACTTGGATTATACTTAATTCCTAATACAGCAATAATCTACTCGTACCGCAATGCCTCCGCGGGATTTGTGTTCGCAGCTTTTATGGCCTGATAACTTATAGTGATTTGGGCTATAATCAGGGCTAAAAGTGCAGCTCCAACGAATATCCACCAATCAAGAGAAGTTTTTGTATGATATTCCTGTAGGAATTTTCTCATAGCAAACCAGGCCAAAGGGCAGGCTAGTAAGGCCGAAATAAATACGAGTAGGGCAAACCGGCGCGATAAAAGCTCAACGACCAAAGCCTGCGTAGCTCCCATAACTTTTCTTATACCTATTTCTTTGGTACGTTGTTCTGCAGTATATGAAGCAAGGCCAAATAATCCCAGACAGGCTATGATGACCGCCAGAATGGCCAGGTATTTAACCAGACTTCCCATTCGTTCTTCGGTTCGATACATGCGATCAATATCGTCGTTAACAAATTTGTAATCGAAGGGGTATCCCGGCATGATCTCATTCCATATAGCCTCCAGTTTTTTTGTAGTGGAAGCAAATTGTTTTGGATCCAGGCGCATAACCATGTTGTTTATATAACCAGCTGTATCTGTTACAATTACAAACATTGGCTCCACATCTTCACGGACTGATTTGAAGTGAAAATCCCTCATAATCCCAACTATTTGACCCGAAAACCCCCAAACATTCAACTCAGAACCCAAAATATCGGGTTTGTCAATAAGCTTGGCCAGTTTTTCATTTATCAGGAAATTACCTATAGTATCATCAAAACTCTGTATAAGATCACCTGGAAAGTCTGGTGAGAAGTCTCTCCCTTCCTTCATTTCAATACCAAAGGTTTTGGCATAGTTGAAATCAACGATATTGTAGCTAGCCAGGAAATCGAGGTCCGGATCTTTACCAGGCCATTCTACACCACCTGTATTGCTTCCAATCATACTTGGGCTATGTGTAGTACCCGTAACCGATAGCACAGAGCTTTCTTTAAGAAAAGCATCCCGTATAATATGATAGTTGGGTTGTGTTTCACCTCGCAGGGGCACATACATCAACATCTCCTTATCATACCCAACTTTTTTATTCCTCATAAAATTTAATTGGTTGTAGATGACTACGGTTCCAATTACAAGAAAAATTGAAATACTGAATTGGAATACCACCAATATCTGTCGGAATATTGAGGAGCCTTTTGACCCGGTACTTGTTTGGCCTTTTAAAACCTGTATGGGTTTGAAACGAGAAAGATAAAGTGCTGGATAGGTCCCGGATATCAAACCTGTTAGTATAGTTACAATGGCAAGAGCCATCAGAAACTGATAGTTCATATAATCTCCAAATACTATTTCTTTTCCTGAAATATTGTTGAATACACCACTTATTAACTGCACCCATACCAGAGCCAGGATGGTTGACACAATGGCCATAAGTATTGACTCACCGAAGAATTGGCCAATTAGATTCTTACGAAATGCTCCTACTACCTTTCTAACACCAATTTCATTTGACCGGTTTACCGATCGGGCAGTAGATAAGTTCATAAAGTTGATGCAGGCAATGAGCAAGACAAAAATAGCCAGTATGGAAAAAATGTATACATATTGAATATTCCCTGGTGAATGACCATATCCAAAATATGAATATAAATGCATTCGCTTCATCGGTGCTACCAGGAAGTCAGTGTTTGATTGGGGATTATTTTCCCTGGCAATATTGGTTAGCATGGTATCCACTTTTACCAGATCGGCATCCTTGTTTAGCTCAACAAAAGTGGTTATGGAATTACTTCCCCAACTGTCATTGTATTGATTAATTTCTTTCAAAAAATCAAAAGGTACCAGGGCGTCATATTGGATCCAGGAGTTTTTGGGCACTTTGTTAACAACACCACGTACTGTAAATTGATATTGATTGTTCACAGTTATGGATTGACCTATGGGATTATCAGTATCAAAATATTTCTCAGCCAACTCATTTGTGAGGACAATAGAGAAAGGCTCGTTTAGTGCGGTTTCCGGATTGCCATGGATCATTGGAAAAGTAAACATTTCAAAAAATGTAGAATCTACCGCTTTCAGGTTATTTTCATAAAAATATTTGTCTCCTACCTGAAATAGCAGACCTCCAACCCAATTGAGGCGGGTTGCATTTTGTATTTCGGGAATACCCTCTTTCCAAACAGGGCCTGAAGGGTATGGCGTTACATTTACGTGATAAACTCCTGATGAATAATGCTGATTCTCTTCCACCCGGTATAAATTATCAATATTTTCATGAAAACGGTCATAGTTGAGTTCATCCAGCACCCAGAACAGGATAAGGATAGTACATGCCAATCCAAGAGAGAGGCCAAGAATATTAATAAAAGAAAGGGACTTCTGACGGACTAAATTGCGGAAAGCAATTAAGAAATAATTCCTGAGCATAAATCTCTGTTTTGTAGATAGAAACTGAAGGATATATAACAAAAGACGATTAAATTTATAAAACATTGCATGAATATGTGCAAGGAGAGATGAAATTTTATGAACAATAATTAGTTTTGGTACAATATATGTAACAGAAGTTATAGAAAAACTCAGCAAATTAACAACCGAAATAGCTGACAACCAAAATGTAGGATATTCTCAGTTCATTTTACAATTGGACAATTTTTTTTACTATTTGTATGTATTAACGGGCTATTTTTAGGAATTGAAGTAAATCAGTAATAACGCTGATAATGAAAATAACAGCTACCTCAACCCTCTTTCTGTTCTTATTCCTGCTAAAACAAACTGGGGTGTTTTCTCAACAAACTGAAAATTGGCTGGAATCTACCGACCTTATAAATATTTCAAAGCTGTACCTGCATACCGACCGGGAATTTTATTTTCAAGGAGATTCAATTTGGTTTAAAGGCTATTACCTGGATGGGCAAACCCAACATCTGGTACCCGGTACTTTTAGTATGTATGTCAATTTGATTGATTTTAAAGGGCAGCTTGTTCAAAAAATGGTTTTGCCTATTATTGATGGCGAAGCAATTGGAAACTTAATTATTCTGGATTCTTTAAAGCAGGGGAACTATTTATTGCAGGCATATACAGATTTTCAAAAAGCCCTGGGGCAGGACACATTTTTTCATAAAATTTTGAAAATTTCAAAGCTTAAAAGTTCTTCTGAATCAACTGACATCGAACCGACTATAAGTGAGGAAAGGATTCCGGAAATAGATGTTAGGTTTTTACCTGAAGGGGGATTTTTATTGGCCGGACAGATGAATGTATTGGCATATAAGGCAATTGATAAAAGTGGAAGAGCTATTTCAATAAAAGGAGAAATCCTGAATAGTGAAGGAAAGGTGGTTTCCTCATTTGCATCAAAGTACAAAGGAATGGATACAATTCATTTCAGCCCCAAACCTGGAGAGAGTTATAAGGTAAGAATCGAGGGCTTTCCAAATTATGAAAATTCGATTAATGATATCGTGAAAGAGGGCATTAAGCTGGAATATAGAGGTGATTCAGGGGATAGTTTTTTATTTCAGACTAGAACAAATTCAAAATTATTGCAGGGAAAAAGCTACTATTTTGCCATTATGCACCGTGGTAGGGTGATATTCTACAAAGAATTTATTCAAAACGACCAACACTTTCCAATAAAGGTAAATAGAGCCGCATTGCCTGGCGGAATTAACAGATTTGTTTTGCTGGATAAGGACTTAAAACCTATATCAGAAAGACTTCTTTTTTCAATAAATTATGAAATTAATGATATCAAAATAGAGCCAGATAAGGATAAATATAAGACTCGCAGAAAAGTTAATTTGGAAATTTTTGATGAGGAAGAAATTGCAGATGACTCCTTTTCAAGTCTGTCAATCTCAGTGATCGATGAAACGGCAGTGGGTGAAAACGGACCTGAATTAAATATCCTTTCCTGGCTGTTGATTGATTCTGAGTTGAAGGGCAACATAGAAAATCCCAACGATTATTTTATTAATGAGGACAATTTATCTTCTGAAAGTAAATTAGATTTTTTGATGTTAACCCAGGGCTGGAGTAATTATATTTATAATTCAATTTCTAAAAGAATTCCTATTCAAAACATTGAAGAGGTGGAAGGAATTTCGATTAAAGGACGGGTTAATAAACTGTTAAGCAAAAAGCCAGTTGTTAATGGAGACGTATTTTTAAATATTTCGCAGAATAATTATTTCTATAGTGTTGGGAGCATAACAGATGAAGAAGGTAGGTTTTCGTTTGACAGCATTTTCTTTGCCGATACTGCATTTGCCTTTATGCAAGCCCGGAATAGTAAAGGCAAACTATCAACAGAGATAGTTTTGGATTCTATTTTTGAAAATAATCCAAGAGTTTCGAAGATTTATCTTCCGGTAAAAAGATCATTTACCGACTTTCCTGTTCAACTTTATCAGCAACAGTATTTTAATGAACAGGATTTGAGAGATTATCTCCTGAAATCGGGTTCGATTTTAATTGAGGGAGTTACAATAGAAGGGCAAAAAAGGGAAAATGACGATGGACATTATAGAATTTACACCAAACCTTACAATTCTCTAAAAGTTACAGAACGTGATGTTACCTACAGAAATGTTGCGGATTATTTGCAAGGACGAGTGGCCGGAGTAGTGGTTGTTGGCAACAGTATTATGATTCGTGGACCAGGTAGTTTTGGTGGGCCCTCTACACCCTTATTTTTATTGGATGGAACACCCATGAAAGAATCAGATATCATAATGAGTATCCCTATGAGTGATATTGATATTGTAGAAGTATTGAAAAATCCTGGTGAAACAGCAATTTTTGGTACGGATGGAGGTAATGGAGTGATATCTGTTTTTACGAAGAAAG
>JASJGS010000101.1:0-5355 GCA_033791445.1 Bacteroidales bacterium
TTTCTGGTCCTCCACTTAAAAATGGAATTGTTAAAGTTGACCCTTCTGGGAAAATTATTAATGTAATTGACACAAAGGGAAGTTTAAGAGAAACAGCTGGACTTGAGTTTTATAATGGAATTATTACTCCTGGTTTTGTAAATGCCCATTGCCACCTTGAGCTGTCTTACATGAAGAATCGAATTCCGGAAAAGTGTGGCTTAGATCAATTTGTTTTTCATCTGACAAAGATTCGAAATGAAACTTCTGAATATATTCATAACGCCATTGAAAATTCTCATAATGAGATGATTCGAAATGGGATTGTGGCAGTTGGTGATATATCAAACACCTCTGATAGTTTCCCCATTAAATTGGGCAGCAATATAAAATACCATACATTTCTTGAAATTTTTGGCAGAAAACCAGGAGATGCTGATAAAATATTGAATGATTCACTTAATCTTTCTTCAATAATTTTAAAAAGCTTTCCTCATCCTCACTCCATTGTACCACATTCACCTTATTCCGTTTCAGCCGAGTTGTTCAAAAAAATCAATTCTCTTGATGATAATGATCCTGTATCAATACATAACCAGGAAAGTTTAGGTGAGATTTTACTTTTTAAAGAAAAAAGAGGGTCCCTATTTAAAATGCTTACCAGCATGGTACCTGAATTAAAAGACTGGATTCCACAACAGGAAAGTTCCCTTGAATTTATATTTGATGTTATAACAAAACCAGGGAAATTGCTTCTTGTACATAATACATTTACTGAAGACTCTGATATTCAAAGAGCAGGAAATTATAATGGTGATGTATTTTGGGTTTTTTGTCCCAATGCAAACTTATATATTGAAAATAAACTTCCTGATATCCCACTATTCGTAAAAGAAAATCAGAACATAGCACTTGGAACAGATAGTTTGGCTTCAAATCATCAATTATCCATATTGGAGGAAATGAAAACTATAACGAAACATTTCCCTGAGGTTTCATTAAGCGAATTAATAAAATGGGGCACATTGAATGGTGCAATGGCATTAAACATGGATAACGAAATTGGCAGTATAGAGGTAGGCAAAAAGCCTGGCTTAAATCTTATAAGCGAATTAAATCTCCCGGAAAAAAGATTAACGAACGCAACAAGGGTGAGAAGAATCTGTTAAATATCCTAGCTAATTCCTTTGCTATTAAGATAATCTACAGCTTCTTTATCGTATTCAAGTATATGACTTTCAAACCAGTTATTGAGATAATCATATATATCAATACAGATATCATCTTTACCTGATTTATAATCTTGGTGCAATCTGGTAATTACATCCATAAATTTATTATGACTTGCCTTATGCTGCGCAAAACCTGGATAATCCTTAAAAATAATCTCTTCTCGCAATAAATAATGTTCTGCATAATGAGCAAGAGAAAAGAAAATCTCTGAAATTTTCTTATTACAGTCACCCCCTGATGAAATTTCACCTAGTTGGTTGAGTATCTCAAGAAACTTTTTGTGATGCTCATCAATTACACTGATGTTTACATTATACTCTTCTTTCCATTCTATTGGCCCAGTGTATTTAACCATTTCTTTAATAATTTTATTTATACAAATGTAACCTGCTGGTCTACACATACAATGATAAATATCATAGCAGTATTTTAAGGAGATAGTTTCGCTTAAAAAGATTAATTTTGTTGGAATTACAAATGATATGGGAACTTTTTTATTTGACAATATAATTTTTGGTCCGGTAAGTAGTAGGAGACTGGGAAAGTCTCTGGGGATTAACTTGCTGCCAAATAATCAGAAAGTATGTAATTTCAATTGCGTCTATTGTGAATGCGGTTGGACTAAGAAGACTACTTTTGGTAAAGAAAAATTCCACTCCAGGGAAAATGTTTCAGAGGCACTAGTCTCAAGATTAGAACAACTAAAGCGCTCAAAGAATGAACCTGATGTAATTACTTTTGCAGGAAACGGAGAGCCTACCATGCACCCTGCTTTTGGAGATATTATAAACGATACTATTCAAATTCGTGATAAGATTATACCTGAGGCCCAAATAGCTGTTCTTTCAAATGCTACTTTATTGCATAAACCAAGCGTTTTCAGAGCATTAGAAATAGTTGATCAAAACATTCTTAAAATAGATTCGGCTTTTCCTGAAACAATAGAAAAGATAAACCAGCCAAAAGGAAAATTTGATCTCAAAGAAATAGTTCAAAGGATGAAGACGTATAAGAGAAATCTAATTATTCAAACTCTTTTTCTTCGTGGCGAAATAGATGGTATAGAAATAAACAATACAACCAATAAGGAAATTGATGCATGGCTGGAGCTTCTCAAGGAAATAAAACCAGGTAAGGTGATGATCTATACTTTCCACAGGGAAACTTCATCAGAAGGGCTAATCCGAATTCCTGAGAAGGAACTTCAGCATATTGCAGACAAAGTTGAAGGCATAGGTATAAATACACTTGTATCACCATAAAATGAGCCAGCAACCCGGAAACCTCAAAAGGAATGTGCTACTCTGCCCCCTTGATTGGGGATTAGGTCATGCTAGCAGGGACATTCCAATTATTTATAAACTACTGGATACTAATCGATTCAACGTGTTAATTGGTGCAGACAAGGCCCCTTACTATTTGTTAAAGACAGAATTTCCCACATTACAATTTGTTAAGTTTCCATCTGGTACAATAAGATATTCTCGGTCTCTCCCGATGGCACTTATGCTTTTATTTTATCTCCCTAAATTGATTATTGGTTATTTTAAGGAACACAAACGATTAAAAACAATCATAAAAGAACACAAAATTGATGTTGTTATCTCAGACAACAGATATGGACTGTGGAATAAGAAGCTTGTCACAGTTTTTATAACGCATCAGCTTAGAGTTATATTTCCTAAATCAGCCAAATGGCTTGAATCTGTATTTTACAAGCTTTCCACCAGAATAATTCAAAAGTTTGATTATTGTTGGGTTCCTGATTATCAAGAAAAAATAAACCTTTCGGGGAAATTGGCGCATCCGGTTGAAATTCCAGCAAACGTAAAATATATTGGAGCTATTTCACGGTTTAGCATTGAAAAATACAAGAGTCTTAAAAGTGGAGTAAAAAAAATTGATGTACTTGCTATTTTATCAGGACCTGAACCTCAACGGTCTGTTCTTGAGAAATTAATAATCCGATATTTCCGCAACACTGATCAAAAGGTTTTGATTGTACGAGGTATTCCCTGGAAGAAGCAAGGCCAAACCATACACAATAACATCCAGCTGGTGTCTCACCTCACACCTGATCTATTAAATGCATATATCCAAAATGCTGAATATATTATTTGTCGTGCAGGTTATAGTTCAATAATGGACCTATTTATCCTGGGTAAAACGGCCGTTATAATTCCTACTCCCGGTCAGACAGAACAAGAATATCTGGCAAACATTCTACATGAAAATAAATTGTTTGTGAAGGCTAACCAGAATAAGCTGAATTTTGAAGAAGCCTTCCAGGAAATTGAAGGGATAGAAACAAATGCTCCAAGCTATGATTCAGGTTTACTGAATTCTGCCATCAAACTTCTCTTGCCAGGTTAGAGATAATAAAGCATCGTTCCGGAAATAAAAAATCCAACCAGATATCCCAGATAAATTTGAAAGGGATTATGCGCATTTAAAAATAATCGTGAAAAACCTATTATTCCGCTTATCAGAATCAGCAAAATTAAATACAAATTTAGGTTTACCCTGTATCGGATTGATACAAAAAGCACTGCTCCAGTTAAGGCACCTATACCCAGCATGTGAAGAGAAACTTTCCATCTCCAGGATATCAAAATAGCGATAAAAATACATACTGCCCCAGCAAGTATATAAATTCTTAGGATATCGGGTGTATTATACCGACTCAGCAAATAATAGGTCAGGTAAAACAGAAAAGCATTAATTATTAAAGGAATTATTCTTTCCTGGGAGTTCTCCATTTGTACTGAGGCAATAATTTTTCTGTAGAGGTAAATGGGAGTTAAGCTAAGTGGCACAATTGCTGTATTCACAGCAACAATAATATAAATCCATTTTTTCATGCTCTGAGGAAGATAAGAAATATACAAACCCGAATGGAAGAATATAAGCAATCCATAAAAGGTTAAAAACAGAGGATGAAATAAAATGGAAATTATTTGAGCGAATCGTTTCTCCATGCAAAAAAATTTGCTGTAAATATAAAAAGATAAAATTGAGGGGGTTAAACTGGGTGATCTTTATTTTTCTTAAAGCTCTTTTCGTAGCCTGGCAACTGGTATTTTCAATTGCTCGCGATATTTCGCTACAGTACGTCTTGCAATTCCGAATCCCTTCTCCTTAAGAATTTCAGCCAACTTTTCATCGGTAACCGGTTTTTTCTTATTCTCATTACTAACAACTTCTTTCAGGATTTTTTTTATCTCACGAGTCGATACTTCCTCTCCATCCTCGTTTAGCATTCCCTCGGAAAAAAAGTGTTTCAAGGAATAAATAGAAGATGGGGTTTGTACATATTTGCTATTGGCAACCCGAGAAATAGTGGATATATCAAGGTTTGTTCTCTCAGCAATGTCCTTTAAAATCATGGGTCTTAGTTTGCCCTCATCTTCATCCTCAAAGAAATCTTTCTGATACTCAAGAATAGCTTCCATTGTAAGCAACAGTGTATTTTGCCTTTGTTTTATTGCATCAATAAACCAGCGAGCTGAATCGAGTTTCTGTCTTACGAAGCTTACGGCATCTTTCTGAACTTTTGAATGGCCTTCTTTATTATTTTTATAGGTCTCAAGCATCTCTGCATAAGTACGACTTACATGAAGATCTGGAACATTTCTGGAGTTAAGAGCAAGTTGTAGAAATCCATCTTTGGAATCAACCAGAAAATCGGGTACAATATGTTGAACTGTTTTATTAAGTGGATCACTGAAAGTGCTGCCCGGCTTTGGGTTCAGTTTTAATATCTCGTTTATTCCCTCCTTCAATTCCGCTTCACTAATACTAAGCCTTGATAATATTTTATCGTAATGCTTCTTTGTAAATTCCGTAAAATAATACTTAAGGATTTGTCTTGCCAATTTAATTACTGGCTCATTCTGATCTTTTCTTTCAATCTGAAGCAATAAACACTCCTGCAAATCACTGGCACCTACACCGGCGGGATCAAAATCCTGTATTATCTCAAGGACATCCAATAATTCATCCTCTGTTGTTGAGAAATTCATAGAAAAGGCTAGGTCATCTACGATATTTTCGGGTTTCCTGCGTAAATAACCATCCTCATCAATGTTCCCAAGAATATACTTTCCCAGAACTTCTTGCTTCTCCGTTAATCTTCTAAGGCCC